>NZ_JBLIYT010000009.1:0-285487 GCF_057480795.1 Pseudomonas sp. P110(2024) | reverse complement strand
AAGTGATATTTTCGATTACATCGAGATGTTCTATAACCCCAAGCGTCGACACAGCAGTGCTATGCAGCTGTCTCCAGTAGAGTATGAGAAACGCTATTTTCTGAGCTTGGAGAGTGTCTAGGAAACCAGGGGCGATTCATAGAATGGACTTGGTGATCAGGCTTCTTAGTCAAAGATTGAATGTCCATGATTTTTCTAAGCGGCGAACGAGCAGCTTAACAGTCAGTAAATAGTAGTACCGTGTGGCGTCGCTACGTCGGCTTAGGCAATGCTGAAGAAACCAATTTAAGTGCTTACTCTGCCAAGTCCAAGGCGTTTCTCTCTGCCAGCGTTCTGCAATTTCAGCCTGAATGATTTGCGCCTGGCGAACGTGGCGTTGCCGCGTTGTGTGCGAGCCGGTCAGAACGCCAGCCAAAAACAGCTCCATATCGAATGGCTTACTCATGCTCGGCCACCAATGTAGGCGGCGACCACGTCGATCCGCCCGTGCCCCAGTTCGCAGCTGATTTGCCACCGGGCCTCACGATCAAGGTTCCTATCTATCTGGCAACATTGGCCGCCGTTGATTGGCGCGGGGTGTTGGGTGATCTGCTCGTAACGCTCACATGCGTACGCCGCTCGTAGCTCATGGAAGCCCTTCAGGTTGTGCGCATGCAGGATATCCCGCGCAAAGCGGATGCTTTCTTGCAGAAGATTCAGGTAGCTCTCATTTGGCGCAATCAGGTTGCGGCTACCTGCAGGTGACGCTTGCGATGCGAATCCAAGAGCATCACGAATATGATCATCCACTGCTATCCAACGTGGCGCCGAAGCGCCGGCGCGGCCACCTTTGGTGCCTTCCTGGATGTTGATTTTGCCGCAGGCTTCAGCCTGACGGCTAAGTCGTGGCAGGTCAGCCAATATGGCTTCACGCAGGCGCATGCCAGTGGCTCGCGCCAACAGGACAATCGCGGCGGCCCGTTGCTGATGATTTCGGCAAAGCGCATTGACGATCTCTTTAACCTGGTCGCGGTCATGGCCCTGCGGTACTGAGTGGCGAATCCCGGTGCGTTGCATTCCCAACGCCTTGCTCGGACTGGGCAATTTCACACACTGATCACCGCGCAGCGCCGCCATTGTCCTGTTAACGCTGGATAGGCGGTTTTGCGCGGTGCTGATGGCGAGGCTACCGCACTCAACCGCATCGCGCAGATACGCCCCATAGTCCGCCAATACCTTCCGATCAATCTGCCGCGCATCATTGATACCAGGCCCCTGTTCGGAACGGCACCATTTGACGAATGCCTGCCACCGATCACAGTGCGCCTTGACCGTACCGTAGTGGCCACCGCTGAACATGTCTTTCAGCGCCTGCGGCCCTGCATAGCTCAATTGCCTGCCATAGCCGAAATTGCGGCCATCGCGTCTACCCACCAATGCCATGTCGAATCACCTCATCGCCTGGTCTCCGATCCTCGCCCCACGTCATCCCGCCAAGAATGTTGAGTGTTATCAGGGATCAAGGCCCCTGCGACCTGTGGGGAATGTCCACTACGCGGGACTGGCGGCTCCTTACATCCGGGAGCAAAGGCATCTCATGATCTGGCCTCCTGAACACCGTTGCCGGTGGGCGGGTGGAGGCAGTGCTGGCTGACTAAACCAGCGCCTGAAGATCCTGAGCCGGGTGAACGCAGCAATGCGATGACCGGGGCGTGCCTGACTGTCAGTCAGGTGCAGTCCATTCCTTGGTCTGCGGCACCATCATCTACAGCGCTGTTGCTGGTGACATCGGCGTTTGTCACGCCGATTGTCACGAGGGGTTATGCCGCAAAGCCATGTGCGATCAGGGCTGCAGCAGTGGTAAGAGTGCCCGTCTCTTTTCAGGAAAAGAGACGGGCACAGGTTGGCGCAGTATTCGGCCAAGCGGATAGGTTGCTGCAGGGCAGCGAGGTGCGGAGCATCTGGCGCACGAGCGCTTTATGTGTAAGAGCATCCATCACATGGGTAGTGACCGGGCGAGCTGCCGGATGCGAATCGCCCTTGGGGAGAACCACCGCGGGAGCGGCGTGACCTTCAAGGTTCGGGTCACCTAGGGTGCTGTCATCGACAGCGCTTGCAACTCCCGGTCTACGCCTGTGGACAATGTTCGTCAAGCAAAGCGATTTCAGGAATTTAGCGCCTGTGGATAAAACTATCCCCCGGTGGACATCTGTGGTTTTCCACAGACGTAAGCTGTACCAGCGGTTTTTTTTCTTAGGTATGGTCCTTTCAAACGGGGCGGCTTTGCAGCCCCGTTTGAAAGGACCCGCGCGGAGGAGCCTCATGCGGTGCTGTGGGTAACTTCACAGCGAATTGAGGTGGTGGTGCGGCGGTTTACTCGGTCCTCTTGGCACTGCGAAGGCGCGTGACGTTCTCGCCCGTCTGCTTGGCAAACTCATGCGGCGTCACATGGTCCTCGCGGTTCGCCTCCAGAAACCGGCTCCACCAGGTCATGATCATCCGGCGCTCTTCGAGGAACTCGGCCTTGTGGGTATAGGCGGCGCGCACGTTGTTGCGTTCCTTGTGGCTCATCTGCCGCTCGATAGCTGTCTCCGACCACAGCCCGGATTCGACCAGCGCACTGCACGCCATGGCTCGGAACCCGTGGCCGCAGATATCCACCTTGGTGTCATAGCCCATCGTCCTGAGCGCGGCATTCACCGTGTTCTCGGACATCGGTTTCCACGGTTTGGCATCTCCCGCGAACACCAGCTCGAACTTGCCGGTGATCGCGTGGATCTGCTCAAGCAAGGCCACTGCTTGCGGCGATAAGGGTACAACGTGAATGTCCCCGGCCATCTTCGTACCCCTTGTGGAAAAGGGTACTCCGTCCAGCGCCGGGCGGGTGTCGGGGATCTCCCAGATGCCACGCTTGAGGTCAAACTCGTTCCAACGGGCGAAGCGCAGTTCACTGGAGCGCACGAACACGTGCAGCAATAGCATCACCGTGAGGCGCGTGAGCGGGCGACCTTTGTAGCCGTCGATACGCGCCTGTAGCTCAGGCAACCGCGATAAGGGTAGTGCGGGTCGATGTGTAACCCGTGGCGTTTTGATCGAGCCATCGAGATCGTGAGCCGGGTTCGCCGTGATCAGTCGCAGTCGTTTGGCTTCGCGCATGATGCTTTGCAGGTAGTTCTTGATCCTGAGCGCCACGTCGATGGTGCCGCGCTTCGTCACAGCCTCCAGTGGCTGCATGAGGTCGTGGGTGTCCAACTCAACGATTGCCCTGGCACCTAACAAAGGGAATACGTGAGTCTTCAACCGGCTGAGCACAGTCTTAGCATGGCCCGGCGCCCACTTCGGCACCATCCCGGCATACCAATCGAGCGCAACGCTTTCGAAGGTGCGGCCATTGATCACGGCTTGCACCTTGGCCTGCTGCTTGGACTGAATAGGGTCAATGCCGTTGGCGAGTTGCTGTTTGAGGTCGAAGCGCTTGCGGCGAGCGTCAGCCAGCCCGACCACTGGATAATTGCCGAATGAGGTCAGGCCCTCGCGGCCATCGGGCTTCACGTACCTGAGCCGCCAGCCTTTGCGACCGTTGGGCTTCACGAGCAGGTAAAGGCCATCGCCGTCAAAAAGCTTGTACTCACGTTCGCGAGCCTTTGCAGTGCGGCAGGCGTTGTCGGTGAGGGGAGCCGTTGTGCGAGCCATAAGGGTACTTTCCAATATCGAATTGGTAGGTATCCTTAAATGTACCCTTATTAGCGCTGGCTACCCCCGGAATCCGACGGAACGCCAAAACGAAAAAACCCGCCAGAAGGCGGGTTTTTCGGGGGTTCCAGAGATTTTGAAAGCTTTCTATGGAACCTTGAATGGTGCCGGCACCAGGAATCGAACCCGGGACCTACTGATTACAAGTCAGTTGCTCTACCATCTGAGCTATACCGGCACAGGGGCGTCATTATAGCGATGGATTTGCCGCTGTAAACCACTTCGTTGCATCCATCGCGCATTCCCCTAAGTCACCGCGCAGAAAGGAGAATTTTCCTACCAGCCGCGGTGAATCGAGTTGACGCTTGGCTCGGGCTGGCCCGGGTTGAAGAACAGCTTGCCGTTGTCGCAGCCGCGCTTGCGGCAGCTGCCGTCGGCGTTGTGCAGGGGCAGGCCGCGGTCGCCGCCCAGTTGCATGCCGGGCATGTTCCAGTTCAACGGGGCGGGCTTGCTCGATGGCGTGCCGCTGGCGCAGCCGGTCATGGCCAGGGCGAGGGTCAGCAGGGCGAAGGGCTTGGTGTGTTTCACGATGTTCGAGTCCGTTCCGGGATCAGTCTTTGTTCAGGATGCGCTGGATGGTGCCGCCGCAGGCCATGTAGCAGGAGTCGTAGTCATTGCCGCAACTGTAGCTGCTCCCCGTGTAGGAGGGGTAGCTCGGGTAGTAGCAACTGTGACGCGCTTCCTTCTTGCTCTTGCCGTTCTTGCAGTACTGGTAGGCCCTCATCTCGGCCTGGTGCAAGGCACGTTCGCTGTTCTCCTGCAGGCGCGCCATCTGCTGGCAGTGGTTGCGCTGGGTCGAACAGCTGTTGATGCAATTCATGCCGTGCGCGCTGGGCGGTGGCGAGTATCTATAGGTGTAGCTCGGGCCGCAGCCGGCCAGGGCCAAGGCCAGGCAGGCCAGCACGAGGGCGGCCAAACTGTTGTGGAAAAGTGCCATGGGTGTTGCAGTCCTTGATCATTCGTCGCTGAACTCCAGCAGGTCGCCGGGCTGGCAGTTCAGGGCGCGACACAGCTTCTCGAGGGTCTCGATCTTGAAACCCTTGATCTTGCCGTTCTTCAGCAGCGACAGGTTCGCTTCCGTGATACCGATGATTTCCGCCAGGTCCTTGGAACGCATCTTGTTCCGGGCCATGACGACGTCGAGGCGGATGATTATCGGCATAGGAAGCAGTCAGACATAACAGTTGTGTTCATCGCTGATGGTCTTGGCGTCACGCATGAGCAGCGAGAAGGCACACAGCAGGATGCCTTTCATGATCTCGTAGACAGCCTGCGATGATACACCGATCGAGAAGCTGAAGCTCCTTTCGCCGGCCGGCAGGTCGATGGCCAGGGCCAGGCCCTGCAAGGTGTAGGTCACCGGCCACAGCAACGGGGTGAAGATGCACAGCAGGCCGACCCACCACAGCAGCTTGATGTTGTCCGAGGACCAGGTCTGGCCACGGGACAGCCGATGGAAGAACAGGCCGGTCAGGCTTAGGGCAATGACGGAAATCATTGTCGGGATCATGTCCACGGCCAGTACCAGGCCGATGGCCAGGGGAGATGGCATGTAGCCGGGTTCCAGCAGCAGGGGCATCTGGTCGCCATAGGCCTGCAGGTAGCCGTTGAGCATTTCAGGGAAGTCGAAGATGCAGAGCAACGGGATGGCCGCCAACTCGACGATCGCGGTCGTCCAGGCCAGGTAGGCGGCAAATGTGCCGATGGTGCGTAGGCGCGAACGCGCATAGGCCACGGATCTACTGTTCATGGGGTGCCTCCGTACAGTGATGAACGGGGCGGATTATTCTTGAATAATTATCGTAAAACAATAATTAATTTTGTGCTTTTGACTGTGGCGACGGTTTGTCGCAGGGGGAGGGGGTGAGCATGGCACAGGCCTTGCCGGTGTTCGCGGGGCCAGCCCGCTCCCACGCTGAGGAAGCTTGCCTACGCTATAGAGCAGTCGCAGGGTCATCCCTATAGGAACGACTGTGGGGAATATAATTTACGAAGCTTTCAGCAGGCTTTAAGGGGGATAAATCTGGAGGCTCGCAATTTTTTGCGAGAAACATTTAGTCTAACCCTATCGTTTTGACTTAATCGATCAGTTCAGCTAATCTCGTGTTCATTATGTTGAACAGCAAAGCTTTCAAGCTCCTCTCCTCCTCCCGCCTGGTTTCCCGTGAACGTCACTGGACCGGCGACCTCTAGCGCCACCCTCCCTCTACAGCCATAACCATCTCTGTCTGGCGCCGATACCTGTGCGCTCGGCTGCTGTCGCCCATGGGAGGGCATCATGCGTTCCTGGATCTACCTGATCGTCGCCATCACCTTCGAGGTGATCGGCACGGCGTCGATGAAACTCGCCGCCACCCATTTCCCCGTGCTGGGGCATGCCGTCATGTACGTCATGATCTGTCTGTCGTATTTCTTCCTGGCCCTGGCGGTCAAGCGGGTGCCGGTGGGTGTCGCCTACGCGCTGTGGGAAGGGTTCGGTATCGTGCTGATTACCCTGATCAGCGTGCTCTGGCTCGGCGAAAGCCTGGGCTGGACCAAGGCCCTGGGCCTGGCGGTGATGATCGCCGGTATCCTGCTGGTCAAGGCCGGCACTCGGGCCAAGGCCGTCGAGCGTGAAGGGGAGGCGGTGCCATGCTGATGCCATTTGCCTGGCTGGGCCTGGCCATCGTGCTGGAAGTCCTGGCCAACCTGCTGCTCAAGTATTCCGAGGGTTTTAGCCGCAAGGGCCTGGGCGTGGCCTCGATCCTGTGTGTGCTGGCGGCGTTCACCGCGCTGGCCCAGGCGGTCAAGGACATCGACCTGTCGCTGGCCTACGCCATCTGGGGTGGCTTCGGCATTCTTGCCACCGTGGCCATGGGCTGGGCCCTGTTCGGCCAGCGCCTGGCCGGGCGCGGCTGGCTCGGCCTGGTGCTGCTGCTGGTAGGCATGAGCTTGCTCAAACTGGCTTGACAACACCCCTGCCAGAGCGCTCGGCCGAATGGTTTATGCACAATGGGCATTGATTGCTTGCGCGAAAGGCATGCCGACCGGCGCTACCATCGGTCTTTGCGCAAAGGCCTGTTTTTACTGACTTTGCCGGCTGCAGTGGAATAAGCAAACCCGCGCAAATAGCCTCTGGATCCAACATTTGGTGACTTTCATCACAAGCTTGTTCACAGAGTTATCCACAGGCTGTCAACTGCCCTGCGGTGCTATGTCGCGCTCCCCAAGCAGCAGCAAGTTGCGAGGCGTTAGCGGGTAGTCGCAGAACACGCCGACCCTCACCGCATAGCCTTGCTCCTGAAGGAACAAGGCGCGGTCGAGCACCAGCCACATTTCCAGGGGGCGGCGGAAGAGATTGCGTACCCGCTCGAGGTTGCGCACCTCGGCCAGGCGTCGCTGGCCGGCTGCTTCCAGGAAGGCCCAGTCGGGGTTGCCGATGAGCATGACCTGCTTGAGTTCGGCCAGGTCGCGGCAGTACTGCTCGAAGGGCTTTGCCAGCCAACTGACCGGCAGCGATGGCGTGGGCAGGTAGTCGTCTATGCCACGTTGCTGGCGCTGCAGGAGGTCGAAGCCCAGGCGGCGGGCCATGGAGCTGTCACGCTGGCGGCGGGTGCGCAGGCTGGAGGTGACCGCTTCGCTCAGCGGCAGGCCCAGGTCTTCCTGGGTCAACGCCAGACTCGAGGCTCGGGCGGCGCGGGAGAGCGGCTGATAGGCCTGGCCCTGGATGCGGTTGTAGCAGCAGGGCGCAACGGCGATCTGCCGGCAACCCTGCTGGCTTGCCAGCTGCATGAGCCGAACATGCAGGTCGCCGCAGGCGTGCAGGGCGACCACGCTCTTGTCGCCGTCCAGGTGGCGAGCGCTGTCGGCGGCCATGACGTCCTGATGCACGTGGGTGGCAGGCAAGTGATGGTGCTCGCTCAGGGCCTTGCCGGCGCTGACCAGTTCGGCGTCGTACTCTAGGCAGGTCAGGCGCTGGCCGGGCTGTAGCAGGCGACGGCCCAGGTGGCCTTTGCCGGAACACCAGTCAAGCCAGTGTCGGGCGGGTTGACTGAACGCCAGGCGACGGCTGAAGGCTTCGATCTGCTGCCACTTGCGGCCGGGGACACCGACATCGAGGCGGTGGCCGGCGGGATGCAGGCCGGCGTCGGGCAGTTCGCCGACGGCGGACAGCTGCGCGGCTTTGGCGGCCAGTTGTGGGAAGGGGGCCGGGGCCTCGGGAGTGTCGAGGGACTCGGCTTGTTCGAGGGTACATTGGCGAAGCCAATGGGACAGTTCCGGGTGTTCGTCTTCCCACGCCAGGCGCAGGTGGGTGAACGGGCGTGGGTGCCACAGCGGCTGGTGCTGTGCGAGGAAGCGGTCGAGGGCCTGGAAGCGCTCGAGGAACTGGTCGTTTTGCAGGCAGGATGTTGTGGTCATTCGAGCACCGGGGCGCGGTCGAGAGGGGCTGCTGTGCAGCCCCGAGGTCTTCATGGGCTCAACGTCCCTGGCAGGCATCCACGCGCAGCCAGCGCTCCAGTACCTTGAAGCCTTGCACCAGCACGAACGAGATCACCAGGTAGAACACCCCGGCGGCAAAGAAGATCTCCACCGGCAGGTAGGTGCGGGCGATGATGGTCCGCGCCATGCCGGTTAGCTCCAGCAACGTCACGGTGCTGGCCAGGGCGCTGGCCTTGAGCATCAGGATCACTTCGTTGCTGTAGGCCGGCAGGCCGATGCGCGTGGCGCGCGGCAGCATGATGTAGAACAACGTCTTGCCCCGCGACATGCCCAGTGCACGGGCCGCCTCGATCTCGCCCTTGGGGATCGCCTGCAGGGCGCCGCGCAGGATCTCGGCGATGTAGGCGGCGGTGTGCAGGGTCATGGTCAGCACCGTGCACCAGAAAGGATCGCGCAGGTACGGCCACAGCGAGCTGTTGCGCACCACTTCGAACTGGGCCAGGCCATAGTAGACCAGGAACAGCTGCACCAGCAGCGGCGTGCCGCGGAAGAAGAAGATGTAGCCGTAGGGCAGGGCGCGCACGTACCAGTGCCGCGAAGAGCGCGCCACCCCCAGCGGAATGGCCAGGATCAGGCCGGCGATGACGGCGATGGCCACCAGCTCCAGGGTCAGGGTCGCGCCCTGGGCCAGGCGCGGCAGCCACTTGATGATGACTTCCCAGTTCATTTACTCGGCCCTCATGAAGCCGCGAGCGGCGCGCTTTTCCAGGAAGTGCATGCCGATCATCGCGATGATGGTCAGGCCCAGGTAGATGCAGGCGGCGACCGCGTAGAAGGTGAACGGCTCCTTGGTCACGGTCACGCCGATCTGTGCGTGGCGCATGATTTCTTCAAGGCCGATCACCGACACCAGCGCGGTGTCCTTCATCAGGATCATGAACAGGTTGCCCAGGCCCGGCAGGGCGATGCGCCACATCTGTGGGAGGATGATCCGCGAGAGGATGCGGCCCTTGGACAGGCCCAGCGCCAGGCCCGCTTCACGGTGCCCCTTGGGAATGGCCAGGATCGCGCCGCGGAACACTTCCGTGGCGTAGGCGCCGAAGCACAGGCCCAGGGCGATGACGCCAGCGGCGAAGGCGCTGAGCTCCAGGCCCGGTATGTTCAGGGCGGCGCCGAGGCTGTTCATCAGCCCGACGGTGCCGAAGTAGATGAGCAGCACCCAAAGCAGTTCGGGTACGCCGCGCACCAACGTGGAATAGGTGCCGCCAAGCCATTGCAGCGGCTTGACCGACGAAGTCTTGGCCAAGGCGCCGAGCAGGCCCAGGGCCAGCCCCAGCAGCAAGGCGCAGAGCGCCAGTTTTACGGTCATCAGGGTACCGGCCATCATGGCCGGGCCGAATCCGTGCAGGTCGATAGTCATGGGTAAGTTTGTTCAAGGGACAGGCACCGCCATGGCGGCGATGCCTGTCGGGGCGAATCAATAGATGCTGAACGGGAAGTACTTGTCGTTGATCTTCTTGTAGGTGCCGTCGGCGACGATTTCCTTCAGCGCGGCATTGAGCTTGTTACGCAGTTCGTTGTCGCCCTTGCGCACGGCGATGCCGACCTTGTCGCTTTCGTTGACCGGATCGCCCTTGAACTCGTAGTTCTTGCCGGCGTCGGATTTCAGCCAGTCGTAGTTGGCGTACTTGTCGGCGAGGATGGCGTCGACACGGCCGGAGGTCAGGTCCAGGTAGGCGTTTTCCTGGCCGTCGTAGAGGTTGACCTTGAACTCGCCGTCCATGCCACCGTTGTCATCCAGCCAGGTTGCCGCCTGGGTGGCGCGCTGGGTACCGATGGTCTTGCCCTTGAGCGAGGCGCGGTCGGTCTTGAAGTCGACGTTCTTCGGCGCGATGAACTGCTGCTTGTTCGAGTAGTACGGGTCGGTGAAGTCCACCGCCTGCTTGCGCTCATCGGTGATCGACAACGACGAGACGATGAAGTCGAACTTCTTGGCGTTCAACGCCGGGATGATGCCGTCCCAGTCGGAAGTGACCACTTCGCATTCGACCTTCATCTTGGCGCACAGGGCGTCGCCGATGTCCTTGTCGAAGCCGACGACCTGGCCGCTGGCATCCTTGTTGTTGAACGGTGGGTAAGCGGCTTCGATACCCATGCGCAGTTTCTCGGCGGCCATGGCATTGGCCGACATCACCAGCGTGGCAGCAGCTGCCAGGAGGAACTTCTTGTAGGTCTGCATGTAGTGCTCCGTTAGCGGTGGCTGGACATGAATTGCTTGCAACGCGCCGAGGTCGGGTTCTCGAAGACCTGCTGCGGCGATCCTTGCTCTTCGACCAGGCCCTGGTGCAGGAAGACCACTTCACTGGACACCTGGCGGGCAAAGTTCATCTCGTGCGTCACCAGCAGCATGGTACGGCCTTCTTCGGCCAATGCGCGGATGACGTTAAGCACTTCCTGGACCATTTCCGGATCGAGCGCCGAGGTTGGCTCGTCGAACAGGATGACCTTGGGTTTCATGGCCAGGGTACGGGCGATGGCGGCACGCTGTTGCTGGCCACCGGAAAGCTGGGCGGGGTAGCTGTGGCGCTTGTCGAAGATGCCGACCTTGTTCAACAGCGCCTCGGCGTGCTCGGTGGCCTCGGCCTTGCTCTGGCCGAGCACGCGGCGCGGCGCCTCGATGATGTTGTCGAGGATCGACATGTGCGGCCACAGGTTGAAATTCTGGAAGACAAAGCCGATTTCGCTGCGCAGGCGGTTGATCTGGCGGTTGTCGGCGGCGATCAGGTCGCCGTTTTTCTGCGCCTTGAGTTTGAGGGCTTCACCGGCGACGAGGATTTCGCCCTGGTGCGGGTTCTCCAGCAGGTTGATGCAGCGCAGCAGGGTGGACTTGCCAGAGCCGGATGAGCCGAGGATGGAGATCACGTCACCGTCGCGCGCGGTCAGCGAAATGCCCTTGAGAATTTCCTGCTCGCCATAGCGTTTGTGCAGGTTGCGGATTTCCAGCGCGGGCGTGGCCTGGGCCATGTGCGGTCCTCATGTGTTCGGGTGCGTTCCCAGCTGTTGGCGGCCTTCCTGGCGAGCGCCACGCTAGCATAGCGGCGCAACGGCGGCCAACCGGGTCGCGGGGGGCTCGGGTCGCTGGTAGGACAGTTTGTCGCATCGCTGCAGTGGACTGTCGCCAGGATATCCGCATTGGCGTTTTGCCCAGCACCGGAGCCTTGATGAAAAAAGGCGCGATGGTGCCAGCTTTGCTCCGGTCTGGGAAGCCGTTTTTGGCCAGGTGGCACTGTGTTGCGTGTTATGTGGGGTCTGGGTTGCGCCCGTGGGTTGCGCTTCGCCTTGCCCTGAATGTGTGCCTGGGTGTTACCGAGGGGCACCTTTGGTGCGTTTGTAAGTGGGTATTTCAGTAATCCCAACTTGGCACGGGGGGTTGGCGACCTTTCGGCCAAGGCTTGGCACAATGCCCTGCAAGCCGCGTCGTTATTGGTTGCAGAAACATTTCAGACGAAAGCCATTCTCAGCTGGCCCGCTTATTGCCATCCGGAAACCACTGAATGCAGCGACGCCCACTCACACCCCGGCGCGCTGGCCAGTCATTCGTGTAGTCCACCTCCTTACAAAGGTAGTTTTATGAGCGGTAACAATTCCAATGACCTCGCTCAGGGGCTCAAGCAACGGCATGTGACCATGCTGTCGATTGCCGGCGTGATCGGCGCCGGCCTGTTCGTCGGCTCCGGCCATGCCATCGCTGCCGCCGGCCCGGCCGTGCTGCTGGCCTACGCCGCCGCTGGTACCCTGGTGGTGCTGGTGATGCGCATGCTCGGCGAAATGGCGGTCGCCTCGCCGGATACCGGTTCCTTCTCCACCTACGCCGACCGCGCCATCGGGCGCTGGGCTGGTTTCACCATTGGCTGGCTGTACTGGTGGTTCTGGGTCCTGGTGATCCCGCTGGAGGCCAACGCCGCCGCGGCCATCCTGCATGCCTGGTTCCCGTCGGTGGACCTGTGGGCCTTCTCCCTGATCATCACCCTGGCGCTGACCGTCACCAACCTGTTCAGCGTGAAGAACTACGGTGAGTTCGAGTTCTGGTTCGCCCTGCTCAAGGTGCTGGCGATCATCGGTTTCATCGTCGTCGGTTGCGCGGCCATGTTCGGCATGGTGCCGAGCAGCCAGGTCAGCGGCGTCAGCCATCTGTTCGATACCCAGGGCTTCATGCCCAACGGCCTGGGCGCGGTGCTGGCAGCGATGCTGACCACCATGTTCTCGTTCATGGGTACCGAGATCGTCACCATTGCCGCCGCCGAGTCGAAAGACCCGGGCAAGCAGATCAGCAAGGCCACCAACTCGGTGATCTGGCGTATCTGCCTGTTCTACCTGGTGTCGATCTTCCTGGTCGTGGCCATGGTGCCGTGGAACGATCCGGCCCTGGCCGAGAAAGGCTCCTACCAGACTGTCCTCAGCCTGATCGGCGTGCCGAATGCCAAGCTGATCGTCGACATCGTCGTGCTGATCGCCGTGACCAGCTGCCTGAACTCGGCGCTGTACACCTCCTCGCGCATGCTGTTCTCCCTGAGCAAGCGTGGCGACGCACCGGCCATCGCCCAGCGCACCACCAAGGCGGGCACCCCGCACTGGGCCGTGCTGCTGTCCACTGCCGCAGCCTTCCTGTGCGTGTTCGCCAACTTCCTGGCCCCGGCCGCGGTGTTCGAGTTCCTGCTGGCAAGCTCCGGCGCCATCGCCCTGCTGGTGTACCTGGTGATCGCCGTGTCGCAACTGCGCATGCGTGCCCAGCGTGAGGCGAAGGGCGAGAAGATCTCGTTCAAGATGTGGATGTTCCCGGGCCTGACCTGGGCGACCATCGCTTTCATCATCGCCATTCTGGTGGTGATGGGCCTGCGTGAAGACCACCGTGCCGAGATCATCGCCACGGCGATCCTGAGCATTGGCGTGGTGGCGGCTGGCCTGTTGCTGCACCGCAAGCGCGGCGCTGCTGCGCGGGTGGCGCTGGATAGCTGATCCGTTGGCGTGAAATGCAAAGGCCGCGTCCTGTGAGGGGCGCGGCCTTTTTGTTTGACTTGTGCGGGGGGGAGTGACTCAGCCGAACTGCTTCTGCTGTTGCTGCTGCCTGGCCACGACTTCCGAGGCAGTGACATAGGCGTCCTGGAACTCGTCGCTTTCCAGCCAGGCCATGGTCGCGTCCTCGTCGGCACCGTCGAGCCATTTGCGGTAGGCGGTGAACACCAGGACGATGTAGTCGGTGGCGTGTTCTTCCTTGTGGCCCTTGAGCACCAACGCCAGCAGCGGGTCGACCAGGAATACCGAGATCATCGGCACCAGGCCGTTCTCCTGGGCTTGCTTCATCTTTTCGAACAGGCTGTTGTAGCTGCCCGACTCCATGGCCTTGTTGAACACCTGCTCGACGCTGGCGCTGTCACCGGCGCTGGCCTTGACCGCCTGGCCGCTGCGCACCATGCGGTTCTGCTTGGCCTTGGTGGCGGCGCGCTTGGCGCGTTTCTGTTGTTTGGTGTTGGTGGCCATGGGTGGATCCTTGGGGTGTCTGGTAAAGGCGCGTATTGAAGCGTAGTTGCCAGGGAAACCCAAGCAGGTATTCGAGATCGCCGGGGGCGCAACGCGCCCCCGGGGCTTAACTGACTAGCGCCTCCGGCTCATCCTCCTCGAAGCCCCGCGAAGCCCGCCCGACCAGCAACGGATCCGGCGCATGCGCCACGCTGTGATCCTTACCCGGATAATCCAGCGAATGCAGGAAGTGGCGAATGCAGTTGATCCGCGCCCGCTTCTTGTCGTCCGACTTGATCACCGTCCACGGTGCATCGGCGGTGTCGGTGTGGAAGAACATCGCTTCCTTGGCCGCGGTGTAGTCCTCCCACTTGTCCAGCGACTTGATGTCGATGGGCGACAGCTTCCAGTGCTTGAGCGGATCGTCACGGCGTGAAATGAAGCGGCGCAACTGCTCCTCGCGGTTCACCGAGAACCAGAACTTGAACAGCAGGATGCCGCTGTTGCACAGCATGCGCTCCAGCTCCGGCGCTTGGCGCATGAATTCCAGGTACTGCAGGGGCGAGCAGAAGTCCATGACCTTCTCGACCCCGGCGCGGTTGTACCAGGAGCGGTCGAAGAACACCATTTCGCCGGCTGTGGGCAGGTGCTGGACGTAGCGCTGGAAGTACCACTGCCCCTTCTCCTGCTCGGAGGGCTTCTCCAGCGCGACGATGCGCGCGCCGCGCGGGTTCAGGTGCTCCATGAAGCGCTTGATGGTGCCGCCCTTGCCGGCGGCGTCACGGCCCTCGAACAGCACGACGATGCGCTGGCCGGTTTCCTTCACCCAGTTCTGTACCTTGAGCAGCTCGATCTGCAGGTCATGCTTGGCCTTCTCATAGTCCTGGCGGCGCATGCGCGTGCGGTAGGGGTAGTTGGCCGGCAGGCGAGCGGAGGTGCTGTCTTCGTTGCTGCCTTTGCGAGCGTTCGCCACTTCCAGGGCGGCGGGCTGCTGGCTGACCTGGGTAATGGTCTCTTGCGCGGCGGTGCTGGTGGCCGGCTTGCGCTGGCGTGGGCGACGAGGGCGAGGGGCTGGCTTGGGGCTGCTGGCGGCCTCGGCGGGCGCTGGTAGGAGGAGGGTGGCGGATTCTTCGCTCATGGAGGTCCTTGCGGGGGTCGGTCGAATGTCCACCTTCCATCCTATGCAGGAGCAAAGGGAGGCATTTTGATATCGATCAACCAGGGGCGAAGGATTCCTGGGGTAAAACGGTAGGCAACAAAAAACCCGCACTAGGCGGGTTTCTTGTGTCGCTTCGGGTAACTTTGCAACCACCAGAAGCTTGAAGGTGGTGCCCAGAGACGGAGTCGAACCGCCGACACGAGGATTTTCAATCCTCTGCTCTACCGACTGAGCTATCTGGGCGACGGGGTGAATTAAATAGATTTTCTCAGAGGCCGTCAACGACTTTTTCAAAAAAATTTAAATTAATTCCGTCGCTTACGATTCGTGGGTCAATTCGAGGGCGGAACGTAGCCTTCGGCCTGGGCGTAATCCTCGCCGGCGAAGAACTTGTCCATCTCGGCCTGGATGAATTTGCGGTCTTCGGCATTCATCATGTTCAGGCGCTTTTCGTTGATCAGCATGGTCTGGTGGTCCTGCCACTCCTTCCAGGCTTTCTGCGAGATGTGCTCGAAGATGTCCTGGCCCTTGGCGCCCGGGTAGGGCGGGCGGTCGAGGCCTGGGAGTTCTTCGTTGTACTTGCGGCACTTCACGGTGCGGGTCATGGCTTATCTCCTGCAATCAGTTCGTCGGCCGCGCGTTGCAGCAGCTTCTTGACCGGGGCGGCGAGGCCCAGGCGCGGCGGGGTGGCGAGGTTATACCAGAGCCAGTCGGGCTCGGCCACGTACGAGCCGACGGGCTCGACACGCACCAGCCAGGGTTCGATGGCCAGTTGGAAATGGCTGAAGGTGTGGGTCAGGCCGTCCAGGGCCTGGCTGCCGTTCAGGCGCAGGCCGTGCTGGTACGCGAGGTCGTCGAGCTGTTCCAGGCTGTCCAGCTCCGGCAGGCTCCATAGTCCGCCCCACAGGCCGGTGGAGGGCCGGCGATAGAGCAGGATCGCGCCTTCGTGGTTGGTCAGCAGCGGCATCAGGGTCTTGCGCTGGGGCAGGGCCTTGCGCGGCTTGGGCTCGGGGTAGCGGGTCTCTTCGCCATGCAGGTGTGCCTCGCAACCCCTTTGCAGCGGGCAGATCAGGCAACTGGGCTTGCTGCGGGTGCACAGCGTGGCGCCCATGTCCATCATGGCCTGGGTGAAGTGGTTGACCCGGGTCATCGGTGTGAAGCGTTCGGCGGTGGCCCAGAGCTGGTTGGCCACTTTGGGCTCGCCGGGGTAGCCGGCCTGCGCGGTGAAGCGGGCCAGCACGCGCTTGACGTTGCCGTCGAGGATCGGTGCGCGGATGCCCATGCTGATGCTGGCGATGGCGCCCGCCGTGGAGCGCCCGATGCCGGGCAATTCGGTGAGTTGCTCGACGCTGCGTGGGAACTCGCCGCCATGCTGCTCGACAACGATCTTCGCGGCTTTTTGCAGGTTACGGGCGCGGGTGTAGTAGCCAAGGCCCGTCCACAGGTGCAGCACCTCGTCCTCCGGCGCCTCGGCCAGAGCCTGCACGGTCGGCAGCGCCTGCATGAAACGGTCGAAGTAGTTGAGCACGGTGCTGACTTGCGTCTGTTGCAGCATGATTTCGGAGACCCACACCCGATACGGGGTGATGCCCTGTTGCCAGGGCAGGTCGTGGCGGCCGTGCTGGTCGTACCAGTCCAGCACGGCGCTGGAGAACTGCTGGGGGGTCATCGTTTGAACAGCCCCTTGAGCGCATCTTTGAGTTCCGGGCTCACCTTGTCTCCGAGTTTCTCTTCGAGTTTTTCATCGATCTTGTCCTTCAGGCGGTTGCCGGCCAGCTTCGCGGCGACCTTGCCCAGGCCGTCCTGGTCCAGGCGGCAGGCCTTGGCGCCCAGCTCCAGCGGGCCACGGCAGCGCAGCGGTACTTCGACACCGGTAAAGCGCTCGTTGACCTGGCAGGCCGGGTCGGGCATGGCGCGCTGGTCGCCCTCGACGATCACACCGACGTTGTAGTCCATGCCCAGCACGCGCAGGTCGAGGTCGCCATGGCCGTTGACGGTCAGGCCCGGGATGCGTGCCTTGAGGTCCGGGTTGCTGGCTACGCCGTTACGCACCACCAGGCTGCCGCGCAGTTCCTGGAACGGCGTGTCCTTGCCCCGTTGTTCGCCGCTGAGCTGCTTGCGGTTGAGGGTGGCGATGGCCTGGCACAGCTGCTGTTCCAGGTTGGCGTTGACCAGCACACCATCATTGATGGTGAAGCTGGCGTTGCCGTTGAGGGTATCGACCAAGGCTTTCTGGCTGTTGCCGGTGGCGGTCAGGTCGCTGTTCAGGGTCAGCAGGCCCCTGACCGGCGGCGCCTGGTCCGGGCTTTCGCGCTTGATGAAGTGCTCCACCGGCACGCGACTGATCTTGGCGTTCACGCCGATCTGCGGCACGGCAGGGCGTACGTCGACAGTGCCCTTGGCCTCGAAGGTGCCGTTGTACAGGCCGCCGCGCAGGGTCTGCAGGGTGACCAGGCCGGCCTGGCCGCTGGCGGTCAACTGCGCGTCGCTGATCGGCAGCTTGTCCAGGGTCAGCGCGCCGAACGACAGGTCGGCCTGCAGGTCCAGGGCGCGCAGGCGGTCGACCGGCAACAGCTTGTCGTTGCTCCAGGCCACCTGGGTCGGAGCGTCGGGCAGTGGTGTGGTGCCCGCGCCAGCGACGGCGGTGGCTTCCTGCTGCTTGACCTCGGCCTGGCGCGCTGCCGTGGCGCCCTTGGCCTCTTCGCTTTTGGCCGGCAGGTAGCGATCGGCGTTGAACGTGTCGGCTTTGAGGCGCACACGCAACGCTTGCTTGGCGAAGTCGTCCACGGCGACACGGCCGGTGAAGGTGCTGTCGTCCAGCTTCACCGCCAGGTCTTCCAGGGCCAGGCTGTTCTGCGTGCCTTGCAGGCGGGTGACCAGCTCCAGTTTCTTGAATGCCGCCGGGTCAGCGGTGGCCGGCAGCGGGTGGCCGATGCCGTCGAGGAAGCTGCGCAGGTCGAACTGGGCGATGGACAGGCCGCCGCTGACCTGCGGGGCCTTGTCGAGGTCACGCACGTTCAGCTCGCCCAGGGCACGCAACTGGTTGGCCGAGACCTTCAGGCCGCTCCAGGACGCGACATTGGCCGCCAGGTCGACCAGCACCTGCCCTTGGGCAACGAAGGTCAGGGTCTTGCCGGAGAGCGGCTCGCCCGAGGTTTCGCCGGACAGACGCATGTCCTCGAGGTTGTAGCGCTTGAGCTTGCGGTCGAAGCGCAGCTCGCCGGTCAGCTCGGTGCGCGCCTTGATGTTCGGCTGGCTGGCGCTGAGGAAGGCGCTGGCCTTGAGCGCGATGTTCGCGCCTTCGTGCACGGGACCTGTGCTCAGCTGGATGCTTTCGGCGCCATAGGTCTGTCCGGCTTTCTCGTCGGTGTAGAGCACGCGGGCGTTATTGACGGTCAGGCTGTCGATGTCGAGCTTGACCGAGCGCTCGCTGGCTTCTGAGTTGGCTGGTGTGGCGGCTGGCGTTTCAGTCGGCGTGCTCGCCGACGCGCCTGCGACGGTCGGCTGCGGCAGTGGCTTGCCGATGTCTTCCCAGTTGCCATGGCCGTTGGCGTCGCGGGTCAGGGTCAGGTTGAGGCCCTCGACCCGCACATCGCTCATCTGCACCTCGCGGCGCAGCAGCGGCAGTACGCGCACTGACAGGCCGAGCATCTGCAGGTCGGCGAACGGCACCTTGGGGTTGTTCAGCGTGGCGATGCTTGCTTCGTGCAGTTCCAGGCCCAGCCAGGGGAACAGGCTCCAGCCGATGTCGCCGTTGAGGGTCAGTTCCACATGGGCCTTGTCGCGGGCCAGCTTGCGGATTTCATCTTTGTAGTCGTTGGGATCGAAGAGGTGGGTCAGGGCGAAGCCCAGCGCCACGATGATCAGCAACAACCCGAGAAGTCCCAGCCCCAGGATTTTGCCGAACGCTTTCATGGGCGAGTCCTTGTAGTCCGATTTAGAAATTCAGCGGCGAGTATAGCGCCGTGGCACTTGGCTCTGCGTATCCGACATTTCGACAGTGGCAATGGCGGCAGTTCATTTATTGCCTGTTCGGGCCTCATCGCCGGCAAGCCGGCTCCCACGCCGATCGCGCTTGCCTCAAGGCTTGCGCTGTTCCTGTGGGAGCCGGCATGCCGGTGATGCAGGCGCCCCCGATACAGGATTGATCGTTTCAGTTGACGAAAAAAACACGATATCAGATTGCTTTCATGTCACCCCCTGCTGGTAATCTTGCGCCCGCCCGTGGAGTCCCCGCGACCCATTGTCGCGGGGTGCCAGCCCAAGCGGCCGGGCTGCCTTGCGTGCAGCCGAAGCAGAGCCGTCCATGCGCACAGCCCACCTACAAAAGGAACAATCCATGAACAGCAGTATCACGTCGGGGACGGTGGCGAGCGCGCCGGGCTTCCTGTCGAAGGAGCGCATCATCGCCCGTCCGGGCTTCAATCGCTGGCTGGTGCCGCCGGCGGCCCTGGCGATCCACCTGTGCATCGGCATGGCCTATGGCTTTTCGGTGTTCTGGCTGCCGCTGTCCCAGGCCTTGGGTGTCAGCGCACCGGTGGCCTGCGCCGCCGACATGGGCTTTGTCGCCCGACTGTTCAGCGCCGAGTGCGACTGGCCAATCTCCATGCTCAGCTGGATCTACACCCTGTTCTTCGTGTTCCTCGGCTGCTCGGCCGCGGTGCTCGGCGGCTGGCTGGAGCACGCCGGCCCGCGCAAGGCCGGCCTGGTATCGGCGCTATGCTGGTGCGGTGGCCTGCTGATCTCGGCGATCGGCGTGAAGACCCACCAGTTGTGGCTGATGTGGCTGGGCTCGGGGGTGATCGGTGGGATCGGCCTGGGTCTGGGCTACATCTCGCCGGTGTCGACGCTGATCAAGTGGTTCCCGGACAAGCGCGGCATGGCCACCGGCATGGCGATCATGGGCTTTGGCGGGGGTGCCATGGTGGGCGCGCCGCTGGCCACCGCACTGATGGGCCATTTCTCCAGCCCGACCGAAGTGGGCGTATGGCAGAGTTTCGTGGCCATGGCCGCGATCTACTTCGTGTTCATGACCGCCGGCGCCCTGGCCTACCGCGTGCCGCCGACCGGCTGGAAGCCTGAAGGCTGGACGCCGCCGGCGAAGAAGGCCAACGCCATGGTCACCGATCGTCACGTGCACGTCAGCGTGGCCTGGAAGACCCCACAGTTCGCCCTGGTGTGGCTGGTGCTGTGCCTGAACGTGTCGGCCGGTATCGGCATCCTGGGCATGGCCTCTCCGCTGTTGCAGGAAGTGTTTGCCGGCAAGCTGCTGGGCAACGAACTGACGTTCAGCGAACTGAACGCCGCGCAGCTGGCGCAGATCGCCGCCATTGCCGCCGGCTTCACCGGGCTGCTGAGCCTGTTCAACATCGGCGGGCGCTTCTTCTGGGCGTCGTTCTCCGACTACATCGGCCGCAAGAATACCTACTTTGCCTTCTTCGCCCTGGGCGTGGGCCTCTACAGCCTGGTGCCGAACATGGGGCACATCGGCAACGTGGCGCTGTTCGTGGCGGCGTTCTGCATCATCCTGTCGATGTACGGCGGCGGTTTCGCCACCGTCCCGGCATACTTGGCCGACCTGTTCGGCACACAGATGGTCGGCGCCATCCATGGTCGCCTGCTGACGGCCTGGGCGGCGGCAGGCGTGCTCGGCCCAGTGCTGATCACCTACCTGCGCGAGGCGCAGCTGGCTGCGGGCGTGGAGCGTGCGGCGGCTTACGACATGACCTTGTACATTCTCGCCGGCCTGCTGGTGCTGGGCTTCATCTGCAACATGCTGGTGCGGCCGGTGGCGGACAAGTACTTCATGACCGATGCCGAACTGGCTGCCGAGCGAGCGCTGAGCCATGACAAGGGTGTCGATTCGGCACGCTCGCTGGAGTGGCATGCGGCGCCGGGCAGCCTGCCGTTGGTGCTGCTGGCCTGGGCCGTGGTGGTGATTCCGCTGGCCTGGGGGGTGTGGATCACCTTGCAGAAGGCGGCGGTGCTGTTTCACTGAGTTAGCTGGCTCTGGGGGCGCTTTGCGCCCCTTTCGCGACACAAGGCCGCTCCCACAGGCATTGCGTACCTTCAGGCTTACGAGGCTCCTGTGGGAGCGGCCTGGTGTCGCGATGGGCTGCGAAGCAGCCCCCAAAGGTACTTGTATAGACCTGTAGGCCCGTCCCGCCCCCGTAATTACTAGCCCTGCCATATGTCATCCGCGTTTCAAGCCGGCGCGTTCTGGGCCTATAATGGAGCCCTTTTCGCCCAATGATTTTGCGGAGCTGGTGATGGTCGAACGTAAGGCTTCCGTCGAGCGCAATACCCTGGAAACCCAGGTCAAGTGCTCGATCAACCTCGATGGCAGCGGCAAGGCCCGATTTGAAATCGGCGTGCCTTTCCTTGAACACATGCTCGACCAGATCGCCCGGCATGGGCTGATCGACCTGGACATCGAGTGCAAGGGCGACCTGCATATCGACGATCACCATACCGTCGAGGACGTCGGCATCACCCTCGGCATGGCGTTCGCCCAGGCCATCGGCGACAAGAAAGGCATCTTCCGCTATGGCCATGCCTATGTGCCGCTGGACGAAGCGTTGTCGCGCGTGGTCATCGACTTCTCGGGGCGCCCGGGCCTGCAGATGCATGTGCCCTACACCCGCGCCACCGTCGGCGGCTTCGATGTCGACCTGTTCCAGGAGTTCTTCCAGGGCTTCGTCAACCACGCCCTGGTGACCCTGCACATCGACAACCTGCGTGGCCACAACACCCACCACCAGATCGAGACCGTGTTCAAGGCTTTCGGCCGCGCCCTGCGCATGGCCGTCACCCTCGACGAGCGCATGGCCGGGCAGATGCCGTCCACCAAAGGGTGCCTGTAAATGCAGACGGTAGCCGTAATCGACTATGGCATGGGCAACCTACACTCGGTGGCCAAGGCCCTCGAGCACGTGGGCGCCGGCAAGGTGCTGGTGACCAGCGACGCCGCGGTGATTCGTGAAGCCGACCGCGTGGTGTTCCCCGGCGTCGGCGCGATCCGCGACTGCATGGCCGAGATCCGCCGCCTGGGCTTTGACAGCCTGGTGCGCGAGGTCAGCCAGGACCGTCCGTTCCTCGGTATCTGCGTGGGCATGCAGGCGCTGCTCGACCACAGCGAAGAAAACGATGGCGTCGATTGCATCGGCCTGTTCCCCGGCCAGGTGCGCTTCTTCGGTAAAGACCTCAAGGAAGACGGCGAGCACCTGAAGGTGCCGCACATGGGCTGGAACGAAGTGAGCCAGACCATTGACCACCCGCTGTGGCATGACATCCCTGACCGGGCGCGCTTCTACTTTGTGCACAGCTACTACATCAACGCCGGCAAGCCGGGCCAGGTCGTCGGTCGCGGCCACTATGGCGTCGACTTCGCCGCCGCGCTGGCCGATGGCTCGCGCTTTGCCGTGCAGTTCCACCCGGAGAAGAGCCATACCCATGGCCTGCAGTTGCTGCAGAACTTCGTCGCCTGGGACGGGCGCTGGTAAATGAGCCGATCGAAGACCAAGGCCCCGATCATCACGCTGACGCCGGAGCAGGAGCGCGACGCGCTCGACACGCTCAAGCGTTTCCTCGAAGACCGCTTCGAGCTGCAGCTGGGGTCGTTCGAGGTGGCCGAGGTCCTCGAGCTGTTCAGCAAGGAAATTGCACCCCATTACTACAACAGGGCGATTGCCGATGTTCAACTGCACCTCAAGGAGCGGTTCGAGAGCATCGAAAGCGACCTGTGGGCGCTCGAGAAGCCCTGAACCCAACGAACAAGACAGGTTGCCAAGATGCTGATTATCCCCGCTATCGATCTCAAGGACGGTGCCTGCGTACGCCTGCGCCAAGGCCGCATGGAAGACTCCACCGTATTCTCCGACGACCCGGTGAGCATGGCCGCCAAATGGGTCGAGGGTGGCTGCCGTCGCCTGCACCTGGTCGACCTGAACGGCGCCTTTGAAGGCCAACCGGTCAACGGTGAAGTGGTCACTGCCATCGCCAAGCGCTACCCGAACCTGCCGATCCAGATCGGCGGCGGCATCCGCTCGCTGGAAACCATCGAGCACTACGTCAAGGCCGGCGTCAGCCACGTGATCATCGGCACCAAGGCGGTCAAGCAGCCCGAGTTCGTCGCCGAAGCGTGCAAGGCCTTCCCGGGCAAGGTCATCGTCGGTCTTGATGCGAAAGACGGCTTCGTCGCCACCGACGGCTGGGCCGAAGTGAGCTCGGTGCAGGTCATCGACCTGGCCAAGCGTTTCGAGGCCGATGGCGTCTCGGCGATCGTCTACACCGACATCGCCAAGGACGGCATGATGCAGGGCTGCAACGTGCCCTTCACCAAGGCCTTGGCCGAAGCCACCTCGATCCCGGTGATCGCCTCGGGCGGCATCCACAACCTGGGCGACATCAAGGCCCTGCTGGACGCCAAGGCCCCCGGCATCATCGGCGCCATCACCGGCCGCGCCATCTACGAAGGCACCCTCGACGTCGCCGAGGCCCAGGCCTTTTGCGACAATTACCAAGGCTGAGGAACGACCATGGCACTGGCCAAGCGCATCATCCCTTGCCTGGACGTGGACAACGGCCGGGTGGTCAAGGGCGTCAAGTTCGAGAACATCCGCGATGCCGGCGACCCGGTGGAGATTGCCCGGCGCTACAACGAGCAGGGCGCGGACGAGATCACCTTCCTGGATATCACCGCCAGCGTCGATGGCCGTGACACCACCCTGCATACCGTCGAGCGCATGGCCAGCCAGGTGTTCATCCCGCTGACCGTCGGTGGCGGCGTGCGTACCGTGCAGGACATCCGCAACCTGCTCAACGCCGGTGCCGACAAGGTCTCGATCAACACCGCGGCAGTGTTCAACCCTGAGTTCGTGGGTGAGGCGGCGGACCGTTTCGGTTCGCAGTGCATCGTCGTTGCCATCGACGCCAAGAAGGTTTCTGGACCGGGCGAAACGCCGCGCTGGGAGATCTTTACCCATGGCGGGCGCAAGCCGACCGGGCTGGATGCCGTCGAGTGGGCGAAAAAGATGGAAGGCCTGGGCGCCGGCGAGATCCTGCTGACCAGCATGGACCAGGATGGCATGAAGAACGGCTTCGACCTGGGTGTTACCCGGGCGATCAGCGATGCGTTGGGGATTCCGGTGATTGCCTCCGGTGGCGTGGGCAACCTGCAACACCTGGCGGACGGAATTCTGGAAGGCCACGCCAGCGCAGTGCTGGCGGCGAGTATCTTCCACTTTGGCGAGTACACGGTGCCTGAGGCGAAGGCCTATATGGCTTCGCGTGGGATCGTCGTTCGCTGACAGAGCGCTGGGAGGGCTTCGCCCTCCTTTCGCGACACAAGGCCGCTCCCACAAGTACAGCACTGCACCTGAGGCTGGCGTCGTGCCTGTGGGAGCGGCCTTGTGTCGCGAAAGGGCCGCGAAGCGGCCCCAGAGGCATCACCCGTGGTTCTTGCCAAGCAAGGCATGGTAAAGCTCGGTATCCCCAAGAATCCCCACCACCTTGTCGTTATCCTGCAGCACCAGCTTGTTGCCGGTCTGGTAACGAATCTGCAGCGCCTCGCGCATGCCGATATCGGCGTGCACCACGGTCGGCCTGCGCTCCAGCAGTTCCACATCCTGCCCCGGTGCCCAGTTCTGCATATCCAGCCCGTTCTGGCCCTGGCGCGCGCGCTTGAGCGAGCCTCCCTCGCCGAGGTCCAGCCATGAGTCGATTCCCGGGTCCAGGCACACCGAGCCGTTGACCCGCTTGCACTGGTCCAGGCTGCGCATCAGGCTGCGGCCGCACAGCACGTTGAGCGGGTTGGTGTGGGCGACGAAGGTACGCACGTACTCGTCGGCCGGGTTGAGCACGATGTCTTCCGGCTTGCTGTACTGGATGATCCGCCCGTCCTTCATGATCGCGATGCGGCTGCCCAGCTTCAGGGCCTCGTCGAGGTCGTGGCTGACGAAGACGATGGTCTTGCTCAGCTTGCTCTGCAGGGCCAGCAGTTCGTCCTGCAGGCCCTGGCGGATCAGCGGGTCAAGGGCCGAGAACGGTTCGTCCATCAGCAGGATGTCGGCGTCCATCGCCAGCGCCCGGGCCAGGCCGACGCGCTGCTGCATGCCACCCGAGAGTTCATCCGGCTTCTTGTTTCGCCACTGGGTCAGGCCCACCAGCTCGAGCTTTTCATCCACCAGCTTGCGCCGTACCTTCTCGGGACGGCCCTGCATCTCCAGGCCAAAACTGATGTTCTCGCGCACCGTCAGCCAGGGCATCAGGGCGAACTTCTGGAACACCATGGCGATGCGCTTGGTGCGCATCATTTTCAGCTCCGCCGGGGTGCAGTGGGCGACGTCGATGTGCTTGCCTTCATGCTCGACGAACAGCTTGCCGCGGCTCACGGTGTTGAGGCCGTTGATGCAGCGCAGCAAGCTGGATTTGCCAGAGCCGGACAGGCCCATCAGCACGCAGATCTCGCCCTTGTTGATGTCCAGGTTGGCCTTCTCGACACCAACCACCAGCCCGGTTTGCTTGAGGATCTGCTCGCGGGTCTTGCCCTGGTCGAGCAGGGCCAGGGCCTCGCGCGGCTTGCTGGAGAAAATGACGTCGACGTCTTCGAAACGAATGATGCTCATGCCTCACCCCTTACCGGCAGCTCCGGTTGCTTGCAGATACGGTCGAGCATGATTGCCAGCAGCACGATGGCCAGGCCCGCTTCGAAGCCCAGGGAGATATCGGCGGTGTTCAGTGCGTTGACCACGGGTTTGCCCAGGCCGTCGGCGCCGACCAGGGCGGCAATCACCACCATCGACAGCGACAGCATGATGCATTGCGTCACGCCGGCGGCGATGCTCGGCATGGCGTGGGGCAGTTCGATACGGGTCAGCAACTGGCGGCGCGAGCAACCGAAGGCCTTGCCGGCGTCCATCAGTTCCTGCGGCACGTCGCAGATGCCCAGATAAGTGAGGCGGATGGGCGCGGCGATGGCGAACACCACGGTGGAAATCAGTCCTGGCACCACGCCCAGGCCGAACAGGGTCAGGGTCGGGATCAGGTAGACGAAGGTGGGCACGGTCTGCATCAGGTCCAGCACCGGGCGCATGGCGGTGTAGAACATTGGTTTGTGCGCGGCGGCGATGCCCAGCGGCACGCCGATGACCACGCAGACCACCGTGGCGAAGGTGACCTGCGCCAGGGTTTCCATGGTTTCCTGCCAGTAGCCCAGGTTGAGGATCAGCAGGAACGACAGGGCGACAAAGACGGTGAGGGCCCACTTGCGCTGGATCAGGTGCGCGAGGGCGGCGAACAGGGCGATGAGCACGAACGGGTTGAACCAGGTCAGGGCGCTGGTGACCCCATGGATCATGAATTCCAGGCCTGCGGCGATGGCGTCAAAGTAACTGGCGCCGTTCTGGGTCAACCATTCGACGAATGAGGCGATGTACTGCCCCAGGGGTATTTTCTGATCGATAAGCATGATAGCGAGCTTCCACCTGCAAAGATTGAAATCAGTCCGGGGCGGGCACGGTCCCGCCCCGAGGTGTTGCCATTGCGTCTTGCGTTATTGCGTCAGTTTGGCCTTGGCCGCCTCGAGGCCGGGCTTGCCGTCCACGGTGGTCACGCCGGCCAGCCAGGCTTCCAGCTTGCCGGGGTTGTCCTTGAGCCATTTCTTGGCCGCCGCCTCGGGTTTCATCTTGTCGTCCAGGACATAGCCCATCATGGTGCTTTCATCCTTGAGCTCGAACGACAGGTTCTTCAGCAACTGGCCGACGTTGGCGCATTCCTGCGCATAGCCCTTGCGGGTGTTGGTGAGCACGGTGGCCTTGCCGAAATCGGGACCGAAGTAGGCGTCCCCGCCGGTCAGGTACTGCATCTTGAAGCGGGTGTTCATCGGGTGTGGTTCCCAACCGAGGAACACGATCGCCTCGTCGCGCTTCTGCGCCCGGTCGACCTGGGCGAGCATGCCGGCCTCGCTGGACTGCACGATCTGGAAACCGGCGTCCTTCAGGCCGAAGGCGTTGTCGTCGATCATCTTCTGGATGGTGCGGTTGCCGTCGTTGCCGGGTTCGATGCCGTAGATCTTGCCCTTGAGCTCCTGCTTGAACTTGGGCAGGTCGGCGAAGTCCTTCAGGCCCTTGTCATACAGGGCCTGGGGCACGGCCAGGGTGTACTTGGCGTTCTCCAGGTTGGCGCGCACGGTCTCGACGGTGCCGGCGTCGCGGTACTGCTTGATGTCGTTCTCCATGGTCGGCATCCAGTTGCCGAGAAACACGTCCAGGTCCTTGCCGGTGGCCAGCGACTTGTAGGTCACCGGTACCGAGATCATGGTGGTGTGGGTCTTGTAGCCCAGGGCTTCGAGCACGACGCTGGTGGTCGCGGTGGTGACCGTGATGTCGGTCCAGCCGACATCCGAGAAACGCACCGTCTGACACTGCTCGGGTTCGGCGGCCTGGGCCAGCAGCGGAGCGGACAGCAACGCGACCAGCAACAGCTTGGGTGAAGCTTTCATGGATGGACTCCTGTGATTTTATCTTCGGGTTCGCGTGGGTCGCCGGGCGTTCTCAGGGCTCCGGTCGACCAGGCCTGCAGAGGGCAGGATGCGAGGCCGTGCAATACGAGTCGCTTTCGATAATCCTCCAGCGTTCGGCAATCGCCTACTGGTGGCGTCGTATCCAGTACAGGACGGGTCGCATCCAGTACGGACGATGTCGCAACTGGATTTTTCCACCCCCCGGCCTCGGTTTTTGCGGCGTCCCGGCGCTGGAAAACGGCGCACGCAGGGCCGGTGCAGTGGCGGCGCTGCTGGACAAAAGTACGTCGGTTGCAGACGGCGAGGGGGTGGGCAAAAGCCCGATGATGCGAGCATTCCGAGGCGGCTCGAGCTTTCAGCCTAGCAGTTGCGCAAGGCGGTGTTCGGCGCTGCGAGACAAGCCCATCAAGAGGTGATGCGACAATGGCCATCAGCGTGTTCGACCTGTTCAAGATCGGTGTCGGGCCTTCCAGCTCACACACCGTCGGCCCCATGCGCGCCGGCGCGCTGTTCGTCCAGGGGCTGCGCGAGCGCGGCGAGCTGGAGCGGGTGCGGCGCGTCGAAGTGAGGCTGTATGGCTCGCTGTCGGCCACCGGTGTCGGTCACGGCACCGACAACGCCACGATCATGGGCCTGATGGGCGAATGGCCCGACGCCATCGACCCCAGCCAGATCACCCCGCGCATCGCCGACCTGCGCGAAACCAACGTGCTCAAGCTCGACAACCACCTGCCCATCGAGTTCGTCTGGGCCCGCGACATGCTGCTGCTGGACGAGAACCTGCCGTACCATCCCAATGCCATGACCCTGATCGCCGAAGGTGAGGCGGGCGAGCTGCACCGCGACACCTATTACTCGGTGGGCGGCGGTTTCGTGGTCGATGCCGCCCAGGCCGCCAGCGGCGTGCTGGACGCCGACCAGACCGTGCTGCCCTACGACTTCGACAGCGCCGCCGAACTGCTGCGCCTGTGCAAGCAAAACGACCTGCGCGTGTCGCAATTGATGCTGGAGAACGAAAAGGTCTGGCGCAGCGAAGCGGAGATCCGCGCCGGCCTGCTCAAGCTCTGGCAAGCCATGCAGGAGTGCGTGAACAACGGCCTCAAGCATGAAGGCATCCTCCCGGGAGGGCTCAATGTGCGCCGCCGCGCCGCCCGCCTGCACCGCAGCCTGCAGGAGCTGGGCAAGCCTAACGTGATCGGCTCGACCATGAGCGCCATGGAGTGGGTCAACCTGTTTGCCCTGGCGGTCAACGAAGAGAACGCCGCTGGCGGGCGCATGGTCACCGCGCCCACCAACGGTGCGGCGGGCATCATCCCGGCGGTGTTGCACTACTACATGCGGTTCTCCGATGCGGTGGATGAGTCCAATGTGGTGGACTTCTTCCTCGGCGCGGCGGCAGTGGGCATCCTGTGCAAGAAGAACGCCTCGATCTCCGGCGCCGAGGTTGGTTGCCAGGGCGAGGTCGGTTCGGCTTGCGCCATGGCTGCCGCAGGCTTGGCCGACGTGCTTGGCGCCACCCCGGCGCAGTTGGAGAACGCCGCCGAGATCGCCCTTGAACACAACCTTGGCCTGACCTGCGACCCGGTCGGTGGCCTGGTGCAGGTGCCCTGCATCGAGCGCAACGCCATCGCTGCGGTGAAGGCGATCAATGCCGTGCAGATGGCCTTACGCGGTGATGGCGATCATTTCATCTCCTTGGACCAGGTGATCCGCACCATGCGCGACACCGGCGCCGACATGCATGACAAGTACAAGGAAACCTCCCGTGGGGGCCTGGCGGTCAGCGTCATCGAATGCTGATGCGCCGTTCTGGCCCGCGCGTGACCGATGCGCCACATTCTGGCGCACTGGTTGTCATCTACCGGCCGTCGCCTGTCGTTACCAGCAGGGTCATTGTCGGTGACACTCAAGTCTGTCGCATCTGGGCAACTTTCCCACAAGTGCTACCGAATTGCTCAGCGGTGACGCGCAGGGGCGCTGGCGCGCCCGTTTGCGTTTGAACTGACGCTCATCACCCGGCCCGCTGGAAGGCGCATGCCGACGTCGTTTTTGGGTTTTATTGGATGAGCGTTCAATTTCAGGCATGCCATTTGCGTTGAGATTGGCAAAGCCCCTGCATACGAAACGGGGCCATTACAAGAACAGTGCTCGCCTGAGGCACACCCTGCATTGTGTGAGGAGAAATCGCGATGACGTCGTACACCTCCGGGACCCCAACCCAGAACCGCACAGCACCCCAGTCCATCGGCTTTCTCCTGCTGGACAACTTCACCCTCATTTCCCTGGCGTCGGCGGTCGAGCCGCTGCGCATGGCCAACCAGCTGTCCGGTCGCGAACTCTACCGCTGGCATACTCTGACCGTAGACGGTGGCCAAGTCTGGGCGAGTGATGGCTTGCAGATCACCCCCGATGCCGCCATGCACAGCGCGCCCCCGATCGACACCGTGATCGTCTGCGGCGGTGTGGGCATCCAGCGCACCGTCACCCGCGAGCACGTCACCTGGCTACAGGCCCAGGCCCGCCAGTCGCGCCGCCTGGGCGCGGTGTGCACCGGCAGCTGGGCGCTGGCCTGCGCCGGCCTGCTCGACGGTTTCGACTGCAGCGTGCACTGGGAATGCCTGGCGGCGATGCAGGAAGCCTACCCGCGGGTAAACATGAGCACCCGCCTGTTCACCCTCGACCGCAACCGCTTCACCAGCTCCGGCGGCACCGCGCCGCTGGACATGATGCTGCACCTGATCAGCCGCGATCATGGCCGTGAGCTGTCGGCGGCGATCTCCGAGATGTTCGTCTACGAACGCATCCGCAACGAACAGGACCACCAGCGCGTGCCGCTCAAGCACATGCTCGGCACCAACCAGCCGAAGCTGCAGGAAATCGTCGCGCTGATGGAGGCCAACCTCGAGGAGCCGATCGACCTGGACGAACTGGCGGTGTACGTGGCCGTGTCGCGGCGCCAACTCGAGCGACTGTTCCAGAAGTACCTGCACTGCTCGCCGTCGCGCTACTACCTCAAGCTACGCCTGATCCGTGCCCGGCAATTGCTCAAGCAGACGCCGATGTCGATCATCGAGGTGGCGTCGGTGTGCGGGTTCGTGTCCACGCCGCACTTCTCCAAGTGCTACCGCGAGTACTTCGGCATTCCGCCGCGTGACGAGCGCGTGGGCTCGAACACCACCCAGCAGGTGGCAATGATGCCGATTCCGCAAGCCATGGCCTTGTCACCGCACAGCGGGCCGATGGCGGCGCTGAGCCAGGCGCGTAACGAGTCGACCTTTGCCAGTGTGCGCCTGTAGCTGAACATCGGTCCCTGTAGGAGCGGCACAAGGCCGCTCCTACAAAGGGCCAGTCAATGCTTCAGGCACGCTTGTTGAACTGCGCCAACGCCGGCAGCAACTGCTTGTCGATGGCCTGGCGCACGGCCGGCAGGATCGTCGCGCTGCCGGTGTACATCTGCTCGACCATGCCCTTCAGCGCCCGCGCATTGGGCTCGGTCAGTCCGCGTATCACCACCTCGCAGGCCTGCTCGGCGCTGGCGCCGGCCGGAATGTCGAAACCCCGCGAGCGCAGCTGGCCCAGCAGGTCGTCCTGGTCGATCAAGTCCGCATGCATCATGACTAATGTCCTTCGCCGCTGTTGTTTTCAATCGATTCTGTGTCCGATGCTCCGGGGCGGCAAGGGCGGATTGTCACGATGGCTGCTTTGACTACGAACAGGTCGTTTACGGCTAAATCGTCGGGAAAGGAGGGCCGCAGATTGATGTCACGGCACCGGGGGCTTGGTCACTCTCGGCGTTTTTCAAACTAGTTGTCGCGTCACTCCTCGATCAGATACAGGTAGTCGTACTGACCACGCACCGAAGACGGTAAGTATGTGATGTCCCACGACCACACACGATTCGGTGCCTGGGTCGCATGTGTTGTCGGCTCGGCATTACGTCCAGGGCGCTGAGCACGTCCTCGGTGCTGCCTCTGTCCGGCAGTTCGAAGCTGCAGCGCAGTTCAATCTCAAGTTCTTTGATGCATTTATGATCCTGCCGGGCTTGTTCCCGATCAACCTTGGGTTGCGCTTGTTGAGACGCCATTGCGCTCAGAAGCCCCTGCCGTCACGCGGTTATCTGCTTGGCATACAAGCTTTTGCGACGACAGTATTCGCCCAATTCAATCTCGGACAGGCTGGCACACTCGGTGACTGCAGCGAATTTCACCTCCACCGACTAACTCTCGGTCGGGTGTTTGGGGGCGGACACCACTACGGATCCTTTGGTACTGGCTTGCCGACGTCAGGTGTACAGAGACATTTCAGGAACGCCCTCGGCCATCGTCAGATTGAATGGAGGGAGCAACATCTTGAGGAATTCGGCTTTGCGCTCAGAGGAATAGTACGGCACAACGGCTCTGTTTGCGCCCCTGTGTCTGGTTTGAGGTAAATCAGGCGAGGCGGCCACTATCCTGACACCGGGGGCCTTGCAGTGGATGTTGCTCTTGATCCCGGAAGCTCACGGCTTTTCAGGACTTTTGGGGTCACGCAAACTACCTGATAATTTTGCCAGTTGCGGGCTGTCTGATAGTTAGTTAAGTATTATGGCAGATACTTTTTGTTCGAGCGTTGGCATGTCACTGGTGGGCGACGACAGCATAATCTGAGGATAGTGAGGTAAGGACATGAACAAACTATGCGGAATTCATGCTGTCTTGCTATGGACTGTATTGGTCTTTGTTTTTTCGGGGTGTTCCACCCCGAAGCCCGAGGGGGCGACGCCGTCTGCAAACGAATTGCAGGTTTCTTTTTATACGGGGTCTTTCGCAGCGAATGGATTTCTATGCCGTGTAATCGTGCCTGATCACGGAAATGCGCCACTATGTCCTGCGATGCTACAAGCGCTGGCGGAGAATAGTTGTCATACTTCTGAGGAGGGGTGTAGGAGAGAAGGGAAGGAATATATGCCTGAGATCGGGTCAATTCGATTTCTACTCTGGTTTGGCTTTCGCGTTATCTGTTTTGAAACGGCGCGAGGCGAGGCTGCGCTGTGCGTTCAGGGGATGCTTCCTGAACCCAATTTATTTCCGCGGATGATTGCAGATATAAAGAAATCGGTGTGGGAACATCCAAATATTCTTCAGCCTCTGGAAATAACGATATGGAATGAGGAGTTGTTCGGTAAGATAACCCATATTACCTCCTGGAAGCTTGATCAATAAGGCTGCTTGCGGCTGGTCTTCTGGCTTGTTTAAGTATTTGCATTGTGCCTGGTTGTGTACTGCTTGCTCATATGTTCAAGGAGAATAGGATGATTATTCAACGAAGGACTACGTGGCTTTTCGCATTTTTACAGGTGCTTCTGCTGTCGGCTTGTGGAGTGGCAAGTCATGCGCAGGTTTCATCAATGGATGATGAGCAAAAACTTTATGATATCAAGGAAGCGATGGATCTCCAGGGGCTGTCGACGCTGGCCTCTAGCGATGCAGACGTCAATTTCCTTAAAGCACTGGGGCAATCGAGGAACATAGAATATGCGCGTTTCATTGATGTCAATCCGGCCTTGGTCAAGGCAGGGGTTGGCCGGCTTTTGGTGTCGCTACCAAATGGAGATATTGTAAAGTTTCAGCAACGTAATGTCTATGAAGAAGGTAACAATACTACGTATTGGTTTGGAGACATCGTTTCCGATCGAAAACAACACCACACATCTCCTGGTGAGGTTGATATAGATCCTGTCAGCAGAATTATGCTGGTGCGGCAAGGGCAGCGTCTGAGCGGTGAGATATATCTGCCAGGACAATTTTATCGTTTGGAAAATGCGGGTGCGGGGCGATATGCTCTCATTAAGTTTGGGTCGGATTCTAATTTAAAGTGTGATCCTATACGTGAGTCGCAGGGTAAAGAACTGAAAAAAGCAGTGAATGGTTCACAGCCCAGGGCGCGTAGTATTATTAGGGTCATGTTCGTTAGTACGCAGGAGGCGCGTGCAGTTGATCCGTCTTTTGAAGGCAGGATTAGGGCAATGTTGGCATCGAGCTCTCAGGTGTTTCGGAGAAGTAATGTTGACCTTGAGTTTGAGTACGCTGGGTATTATGCCTCGAGTTTGAAGGAGGCTGAGCTTGAACAGGACCCCAAAAAAATACTGAGGGAGGTCCGTGGGCCAAACACGCCTGTCGCAAGACAAATTGCTGAACAGAGAGAGTCGAAGCAGGCTGATTTGGTTGTCACTGCAGTTGCTTATCCATTTTTTGGTGGCCAGGCTTATGTCTCGGCAAGAAAGGAAACTGCCTTTGCTTTGATCAGCGTTATGCACGACTCAGACACTCTGACGCATCAGCTTGGACATCTCTTGGGCGGGGACCATACCTGGAAACCTGGAGATACCGATCAAGGTGATCCTCCTTACAAATTCGCGCATGAGTTTTTTGCCAACGGTGCTAAGTATCACACGATAATGGGTAAGTTTGATTGCGGAAAAAATGGATGTGATCATTATGATATGGGTCAGTTTTCTGATCCTAATGCTTCTTTTGCTTCAGTTCGTTTGGGTACTAAGGAACATAATGATAATGTTCGTTATTTTAATGAGGTTAGGGATGATGTGTCCAAATTCTACCCCTGAAATCAAGGTCGAGTGTCTATAGGTGGGCGCTGAGTGAGAAGGCACGCTGGTGGTTGAGGTGACCTTCTCGCTCGAGCCTGATCTTACGTTCAAGGAATGCGAATGGTTCGGCCAACGTACAGTGAATGCGGTTGGCTATCTTGCCCAGTGACCAGGTTTTCCAGTTGTTCGATGGAACTCGCCGTAAACGGCGCAGACTTTGGTCCGGCCATATCCACGTGCAGTAGCAGTTGCTCGCTGGCGGAGAGGGCTTCCTCAAAGTCCTTTCTATGCAAGCTGTGGTACAGGTGCAGGCGCTTCTTGTCGAAGCCGATAATGAATGTCTGCACCCACACCTCAGTATCAAGCTTTACCTCGTGCAAGTAGTTGATATGCGCCTCTAGGGTAAACAGCGAATGCCCGCTCTGCCCTCGTGCATCGGCATCCAGGCCGATGCGCTCCATCAGCGCATCGGTGGCGTAGCTGAAGATCAGCAGGTAGTAGGCATCGCGCAGGTGGCCGTTGTAGTCGACCCATTCCGGCAACACCCGGGTACGGTAGGTGATCAGGGCGGGCATCGTTTACTCCTCAGTCGAAGGCCATGCCGTGCTTGGCTTTGCTGGTTTTCACCGCTTCCAGTACCGCCAGCAGTGTGTCATCACGATAGCGCTCCAGGGCCGCGATGCTGCGCTCGCCCAGCTGTTCCGAGGTGCCTTCCACCACATCGTCGATCAGCTTGTCGGTCAGCTCCGGTGCCGGCAGGTACGTCCAGGGCAGCTTCAGCGCGGGGCCGAACTGGGCCATGAAGTGGCGCATGCCGGCGTCGCCACCAGCCAGGGTATAGGTAAGGAAAGTGCCCATGAACGACCAGCGCAGACCGGCGCCGAAGCGGATCGCGTCGTCGATCTCGCCAGTGCTGGCGACGCCGTCGTTGACCAGGTGCAAGGCCTCGCGCCAGAGCGCTTCGAGCAGGCGGTCGGCGATAAAGCCGGGGACTTCCTTGCGCACATGCAATGGGCGCATGCCCAGCGCGGTGTAGAGGGCTTTTGCCGCTTCGATGGCGTCGGGGCTGGTGTTTCGGCCGCCGACGATTTCCACCAGTGGCAGCAGGTACACCGGGTTGAACGGGTGGCCCACCACGCAGCGCTCGGGGTGGGTGGCCGACTCATAGAACTCGCTGGGCAGCAGGCCCGAGGTGCTGCTGGCGATGATCGCATTCGGCTTGGCGGCGGCGCTGATCTTCGCGTGCAGGTCGAGCTTGAGGTCCAGGCGTTCGGGGGCACTCTCCTGGATGAAATCGGCGTCGCGCACGCACGCCTCGATGGTGGTGACGAAAGTCAGGCGATCCTGTGAGGCGCCGGGCGCCAGACCTTGCTTCTGCAGGGCCGGCCAGGCATTGGCGATACGTTTGCGCAGCATGGCCTCGGCGCCGGGCGCAGGGTCCCAGGCAATCACGTCCAGGCCATGGGCCAGGGCGCGGGCGACCCAACCGCTGCCGATTACGCCGCTACCTAGGGCGGCGAAGGTCTTGATGTCGGTGATGAATGGCATATCGGGCTCCTACAGGAATATCAGCGGCGTTTGAGGTTCATCTTTTCCCGGCCTTCTGCCGGGCTGAGCACGCGGGCACCCATGCGGGTGATGATTTCCATCGCCCGTTCCACCAGCTGGCCGTTGCTGGCCAGCACGCCACGGTCCAGGTACAGGTTGTCCTCCAGCCCGACCCGGACGTTGCCGCCGAGCAGCACCGCCTGGGCGGCCATGGGCATCTGCATGCGGCCGATGCCGAAGCCGGCCCAGGTGACATTGGCCGGCAGGTTGTCGACCATCGCCTTCATGGTGGTGGTATCCGCCGGCGCGCCCCATGGGATGCCCAGGCACAGCTGGAACAGCGGGTCGTCCAGCAGGCCTTCCTTGATCATTTGCTTGGCGAACCACAGGTGACCGGTATCGAAGATCTCCAGCTCGGCCTTCACGCCCAGCTCGGTGATGCGCTTGGCGCCTGCGCGCAACTGGGCCGGGGTGGAGACGTAGATGGCGTTGCCGTCGCCGAAGTTGAGGGTGCCGCAGTCGAGGGTGCAGATTTCCGGCAGCAGTGCCTCGACATGGGCAAGGCGCTCCAGCGGGCCAATCAGGTCGGTGCCTGGGCCGAATTCCATGGGTGACTCGCCCGGGCCGATCTCCAGGTCGCCGCCCATGCCGGCGGTGAGGTTGACGATGATGTCCACGTCAGCCTCGCGGATGCGCTCCATCACTTCGCGATAGAGGTTGACGTCGCGGCTAAAGCGGCCGGTTTGCGGATCGCGAACGTGGCAGTGGACCACGGTGGCGCCGGCCTTGGCGGCCTCGACGGCGGATTCGGCGATCTGTTTCGGGGTGACCGGGACCAGGTGGCTCTTGGCGACCGTGTCGCCGGCACCGGTGAGGGCGCAGGTGATGATGACGTCGTGGTTCATGGTGGATTCCTTTTTGTGACTATGGACCGGATCTCTGTAGGAGCGGCCTTGCGTCGCGATAGGGCCGCGCAGCGGCCCCAGGATTTATGTGGCGGCGTTGAAGTCCGGGGGCCGCCTTGCTGCCCTATCGCGACACAAGGCCGCTCCTACACCGATCGGGTTGACCTGTCGGTGTGCGAGTAGGCGATGAGGTTCTGTCAGTTGGCCGTGAGCTTGAGGTTGTCCGCGGCGGGCTTGCCATCGAAGGTGGTTACACCCTCGAGCCAACGGGCCTTGTCCTCGGGGTGGTCCTTGAGCCACTGGCGGGCGGACTCCAGCGCGTCCTTGTGATCGAGCAGCGGCTGCATCATCCGGCTCTCGTCCTCGGCGCTGAAGTTCAGGTTGGCCAGCAGGCGGTGGGCGTTGGGACAGCGTTCGGCGTAGTCCGGCGCGGTCACCGTCCACACCGTGGCGCGGCCTTCGTCCGGGCCCAGGGCGTCCTGGCTGTCGCCGAGATAGACCATGTCGATGTTCACGTTCATTGGGTGCGGCGCCCAGCCGAAGAACACCACCGCTTCCTTGCGTCGTACCGCTCGGTCCACCGCGGCGAGCATCCCGGCCTCGCTCGACTCGACCAGCTGGAACTTGCCCAAGTCGAACTGGTTCTTGCTGATCATCGCCTTGATCTGGGTATTGGCGCCGGAGCCTGGCTCGATGCCGTAGATCTTGCCGCCCAGTTCCTTCTGGAACTTGTGGATGTCGGCGAACGTCTTCAGGCCTTTGTCGGCCAGGTATTTCGGCACGGCCAGGGTGGCGCGGGCGTCTTCCAGGCTTGGCTTGTCGAGCACCTTGACCTGGTTGGCCTGGATGAATGGGGTGATGGTCTGGGTCATGATCGGGTTCCAGTACCCGAGGAACATGTCCAGCCGCTTGTCGCGAATACCGGCGAAAATGATCTGCTGCGAGGCGCTGGTCTGCTTGGTCTGGTAGCCCAGACCATCGAGCAGTACCTGGGCCATGGCGCTGGTGGCGATCACGTCGGTCCAGTTGACCACGCCCAGACGCACGTCCTTGCAGACGGCGGGTTCGGCGGCGAAGAGCGGTGCGGCTACGGTGGTGCTGAGCACGAGGGACAACAGGCTGCGGCGGATAAAGCGTTGCATGGTGGCTCTCCATCGGCAGTGCATATTGTTATGGGTCCGGCCTCTGCGGGCCGTGAGAACACGCTACGCTGGCGACAGGGTGGAAAATCGCACCCTGGCGACTAACACTTGCACGGAGGCGACCACCTTTGCGCGGAGCATGCGATGCCGGAAACCATAGACTTCCTGTTGCTACCCGGCTTTTCCGCCATGGGTTTCATCAGTGCCATCGAGCCGCTGCGCGTGGCCAATCGCTTCCGTGGCCCGTTGTACCGCTGGCGCGTGCTGAGCCTGGACGGTGGCGCGGTAGAGGCCAGCAACGGCATGTCGGTGAATGCCGATGGCGCGCTGGGGGAGGGCGGGCACGGGCGGCTGTTGCTGCTGGTGGCCGGCTTCGAGCCCTTGGCGTGCTATGGATCGGCGCTGCAGCAAGCGCTACGTCGTCTGGACCATGAAGGCGTAGTGCTCGGGGGTATCGACACCGGCGCAGTGGTGCTGGCCGAGGCCGGCCTGCTCGATGGTCACCGGGCGACCCTGCACTGGGAGGCACTGGAGGCGTTCAAGGAGCGTTATCCACGCCTGCAGGTGACCCAGGAGCTGTTCGAGATCGACCGCCGGCGCATCACCTGTGCCGGCGGCACGGCCTCCATCGACCTGATGCTCGACCTGATCGCCCAGGCCCACGGCAGTGAGCTGGCGGTGCAGGTTTCCGAGCAGTTCGTGCTGGGGCGCATCCGTCCGCGTCAGGACCACCAGCGCATGGAGATCGCCACGCGTTACGGGCTGCGCAACAAGAAGCTGGTGAAAGTGATCGGCGAGATGGAGCGCAACACCGAGCTGCCGCTTAACACCCAGGTACTGGCTGATGGCGTGCAGGTGACCCGGCGCCAGTTGGAGCGGCTGTTTCGCCTGTACCTGGCCGACACGCCCAGCGGTTTCTATCTGCGGCTGCGACTGGACAAGGCCCGCCAGTTGCTGCGCCAGACCGACATGAGCGTGCTGGAGGTGGCAGTGGCGTGCGGGTTCGAGTCGGCGTCGTATTTCACCCGCTGCTATCGGACACGGTTCGAGCGGTGCCCGCGGGAAGACCGGCGATTGGTCGTGTCATGAAGTGAGCATTCGCGGGGCAGGCAATCACTGCTGTCCGATCGACTGCAGGTATTCCGAGCGCTCGTCGCTACGCTGCGCCACGCAGGTATCCCACGCCGCCTCGTACGCCTTGCTCCCCGGCTTCTCGGCCCAAGTCTCGACCTTGCAGTCGGCGTCGCGCAACTGTGCCCACAGCTTTTCGGCTGCCTCCATCTTGCCGCTCAGCGCCGCGGCCTTGTCGCTTTCATCCGCGTACTGGTCGCGGATGCGTTGCATCAGGTCGTCATAGGCCGCTTTCAGTTCGCGCTCGGCGGTCTGCTTGTTGTAGGCCGCGCAGGCATACCCCTGCTGTTCGGTCTCGACGTTGTCGCAGGGCGTGCTTTCTTCCTCGGCGGCGTACGCGCTACCCGCGACCGCCAGCAGAACCAGCCATGCCATTGATTTCATCCAATTTCTCCTGAACAGGCTGACCAATCGCTGGATTCTCGCTCAGCGCAGGTTCGGGCGATAGCTCCCTGACGAAATGTTCATCAAACGTCGTTGTCGAGACTCGCTCTCATTGCCGAGCGCCGTGCCAGAGCGTGCCGGATCGGCCATTGACGCTTTCGGCAAACCCCCTGTCGTTTTTGCATCGGGGCGCCTCGGGCGGCAGGCATATGCTGGCCCCAAAGCGCCGGCACAAGGTTCGGCGCATGCAGACTTCAATAAAAGGGGACAGCCTGATGAGCCCAGCCGAACTTCACGCCGACAGCATCGTCATCGACGGCCTGATCATTGCCAAGTGGAACCGCGAGCTGTTCGAGGACATGCGCAAGGGCGGGCTGACCGCGGCCAACTGCACGGTCTCGGTGTGGGAGGGCTTCAAGGCCACCGTCGACAATATCGCCTCCAGCCAGAAACTGATCCGCGAGAACAGCGACCTGGTGATGCCGGTGCGCACCACCGCCGATATCCGCAAGGCCAAGGAGCTGGGCAAGACCGGCATCCTCTTCGGCTTCCAGAACGCCCATGCGTTCGAAGACCAGATCGCCTATGTCGACGTGTTCAAGCAGCTCGGCGTGGGCATCGTGCAGATGTGCTACAACACCCAGAACCTGGTCGGCACCGGTTGCTACGAGCGTGACGGTGGCCTGTCGGGCTTCGGCCGCGAGATCGTCGCCGAGATGAACCGCGTCGGCATCATGTGCGACCTGTCCCACGTTGGCTCCAAGACCTCCGAAGAGGTCATCCTCGAGTCGAAGAAGCCAGTCTGCTATTCCCACTGCCTGCCCTCGGGCCTGAAGGAACACCCGCGCAACAAGTCCGACGCAGAGCTGAAGTTCATCGCCGACCACGGCGGCTTCGTCGGCGTGACCATGTTCGCGCCGTTCCTGGCCAAGGGCATCGACTCGACCATCGACGACTACGCCGAGGCCATCGAGTACACCATGAACATCGTCGGCGAGGACGCCATCGGCATCGGCACCGACTTCACCCAGGGCCACGGCCAGGACTTCTTCGAGTACCTGACCCACGACAAGGGCTACGCCCGGCGCCTGACCAACTTCGGCAAGATCATCAACCCGCTGGGTATCCGTACCGTCGGCGAGTTCCCCAACCTGACCGAAACCCTGCTCAAGCGCGGCCACTCTGAACGCGTGGTGCGCAAGATCATGGGCGAGAACTGGGTCAACGTCCTCAAGGATGTGTGGGGCGAGTAAAGCCGCTCTCCAAGCCTGAAAGCCCCTGCCAGCAACGCCGGGGCATCCAAACAAAAAATTTTATGGAGTTGAGTTTCCATGGCCAAGATCGCCCCGCAATTGCCAATCGAAGTCGACAGCGAGACCGGTGTCTGGACCAGCGACGCCCTGCCGATGCTCTACGTGCCACGGCATTTCTTCGTCAACAACCACATGGGCATCGAGGAAGTGCTGGGCGCCGACAAGTACGCCGAGATCCTCTACAAGGCCGGCTACAAGTCCGCTTGGCACTGGTGCGAGAAAGAAGCCGAGTGCCATGGCCTGGAGGGCGTGGCGGTGTTCGAGCACTACATGAAGCGCCTGTCCCAGCGTGGCTGGGGCCTGTTCCAGATCCAGGACATCGACCTGGACAAAGGTACCTGCAGCGTCAAGCTCAAGCACTCGGCGTTCGTGTACGTGTATGGCAAGTGCGGCCGTAAGGTCGACTACATGTTCACCGGCTGGTTCGCCGGGGCCATGGACCAGATTCTCGCTGCCCGCGGCAGCTCGATCCGCACCGTGGCCGAACAGGTCTACGGCGGGTCGGAAGAAGGCCACGAAGATGGCCTGTTCGTTACAAAGCCGTTGTAAGCCGGAGATAGCGTCATGGCCTTCGAAGCAATGTTCCAGCCGATCCAGATCGGCAAGCTGACCGTCCGCAACCGTGTGCTCAGCACCGCGCACGCCGAGGTCTACGCCACCGACGGCGGCATGACCACCGACCGCTACGTGAAGTACTACGAAGAGAAGGCCAAGGGCGGCATCGGCCTTGCCATCTGCGGCGGCTCTTCGGTGGTGGCCATCGACAGCCCGCAGGAGTGGTGGTCGTCGGTCAACCTGTCCACCGACCGCATCATCCCGCACTTCCAGAACCTCGCCGACGCCATGCACAAGCATGGCGCCAAGATCATGATCCAGATTACCCACATGGGCCGTCGCTCACGGTGGGACGGCTTCAACTGGCCGACGTTGATGTCGCCGTCGGGCATCCGCGAACCGGTGCACCGCGCCACCTGCAAGACCATCGAGGTGGAAGAGATCTGGCGGGTGATCGGCAACTACGCGCAAGCCGCGCGTCGCGCCAAGGAGGGCGGCCTGGACGGCGTCGAGCTGTCGGCTGTGCACCAGCACATGATCGACCAGTTCTGGAGCCCGCGGGTCAACAAGCGTACCGACGAGTGGGGTGGCACCTTCGAGGGCCGCATGAAGTTCGGCCTGGAAGTGCTCAAGGCCGTGCGCAAGGAAGTCGGCGATGACTTCTGCGTGGGCATGCGTATCTGCGGCGACGAGTTCCATCCCGATGGCCTCAGCCACGAGGACATGAAGCAGATCGCCGCCTACTACGACGCCACCGGCATGCTCGATTTCATCGGCGTGGTCGGCTCGGGCTGCGATACCCACAACACCCTGGCCAACGTCATCCCCAACATGAGCTACCCGCCGGAGCCGTTCCTGCACCTGGCGGCCGGCATCAAGGAAGTGGTCAAGGTCCCGGTGTTGCACGCGCAGAACATCAAGGACCCGAACCAGGCCACACGCATCCTCGAAGGCGGCTATGTCGATATGGTCGGCATGACCCGCGCGCACATCGCCGACCCGCACCTGATCGCCAAGATCAAGATGGGCCAGGTCGACCAGATCAAGCAGTGCGTCGGTGCCAACTACTGCATCGACCGCCAGTACCAGGGCCTGGATGTGCTGTGCATCCAGAACGCCGCGACCTCCCGTGAATACATGGGCGTGCCGCACATCATCGAGAAGTCCACCGGGCCGAAGCGCAAGGTGGTGGTGGTCGGCGCAGGCCCAGCTGGCATGGAGGCGGCCCGCGTCGCCGCCGAGCGTGGCCACGACGTCACCGTGTTCGAGAAGAAAGACCAGATCGGCGGACAGATCACCATCGCCGCCAAGGCGCCGCAGCGCGACCAGATCGCCGGCATCACCCGCTGGTACCAGCTGGAGTTCGCCCGCCTGAAGGTCGACCTGCGCCTGGGTACCGCTGCGGATGTGGACACCATCCAGGACCTGCGCCCGGACATCATCGTGCTGGCGGTGGGCGGCCATTCGTTCCTCGAGCAGAACGAGCACTGGGGCGCCGCCGAAGGGCTGGTGGTCAGCAGCTGGGACGTGCTCGACGGCAAGGTCGCGCCGGGCAAGAACGTGCTGGTGTACGACACCATCTGCGAATTCACCGGCATGTCGGTGGCCGACTTCCTCGCCGACAAGGGCAGCCAGGTCGAGATCGTTACCGACGATATCAAGCCGGGCGTGGCCATGGGCGGCACGACCTTCCCGACCTACTACCGCAGCATGTACCCCAAAGAAGTGATCATGACCGGCGACATGATGCTGGAGAAGGTCTACCGCGAGGGTGACAAGCTGGTGGCGGTGCTCGAGAACGAGTACACCGGCGCCAAGGAAGAGCGCGTGGTCGACCAGGTGGTGGTGGAGAACGGCGTGCGCCCTGACGAGCAGCTGTACTACGCGCTCAAGGACGGCTCGCGCAACAAGGGCCAGATAGACGTGGAGGCGTTGTTCGCCATCAAGCCGCAGCCGATCCTCAGCCAACCGGGCGAGGGCTACCTGCTGTACCGCATCGGCGACTGCGTGGCCCAGCGCAACGTGCATGCGGCGATCTATGACGCCTTGCGGCTGTGCAAGGACTTCTGATCGCACCGCCTCTCTAGAGGCGGGATTGGCCCCCTGTAGGAGCGGCCTTGCGTCGCGAAAGGGTCGCGAAGCGACCCCGGGATCTGTGCATCACTGCTGAGCCCCAGGGGCTGCTTTGCAGCCCTTTCGCGACACAAGGCCGCTCCTACAGGGGTCGGTGCCGCCCTTGAGAGCGGCGCAGGATTCTAGCTGTTGTGGGAGCCTCCCATGTTGAACACCCTCTTACCCATCCTGCTGTTCGCCGCCCTCGGCCTGGCGGTGCTCGGCGCCCTGCGCCGGGTGCGCATGTGGCGGCGTGGGCGGCCGAGCAAGGTTGACCTGATTGGTGGCCTGCTGGCCATGCCACGGCGCTACCTGGTGGACCTGCACCATGTGGTCGAGCGCGACAAGTACATGTCCAAGACCCACGTGGCCACCGCCGGCGGCTTCGTGCTGTCGGCCGTGCTGGCGATCCTGGTGCACGGCTTCGGCCTGCACAGCACGATCCTCGGCTATGCCTTGCTGGTGGCCACGGTGATCATGTTCACTGGCGCGCTTTTCGTCTTCAAACGCCGGCTCGATCCGCCTTCACGCCTGTCCAGGGGCCCATGGATGCGCCTGCCGAAAAGCCTGCTGATGTTCGCGGCGAGCTTCTTCATCGCCACGCTTCCGGTTGCTGGCATCCTGCCGGAAGGTACTGGCGGCTGGGTGCTGGTCGTCTTGCTGGGTGTCGGTGTGCTGTGGGGCGTGTCCGAGCTGTTTTTTGGCATGACCTGGGGCGGCCCGATGAAGCACGCCTTCGCCGGTGCCCTGCACCTGGCCTGGCACCGCCGTGCCGAGCGCTTCGGCGGTGGCCGCTCCACCGGCCTCAAGCCGCTGGATCTGGAAGACCCGAATGCACCGCTGGGCGTGGAAAAGCCGGTCGATTTCACCTGGAACCAACTGCTCGGTTTCGACGCCTGCGTGCAGTGCGGCAAGTGCGAGGCCATGTGCCCGGCGTTCGCCGCCGGCCAACCGCTGAACCCCAAGAAGCTCATTCAGGACATGGTCATCGGCCTGGCCGGTGGTACCGACGCACAGTTCGCCGGCAGCCCTTACCCGGGCAAGCCGGTCGGCGAGCATGGCGGCCATCCGCACCAGCCGATCGTCAACGGCCTGGTGGATGCCGAGACGCTGTGGTCGTGCACCACCTGCCGCGCCTGCGTCGAGGAATGCCCGATGATGATCGAGCACGTCGATGCCATCGTCGACATGCGCCGCCACCTGACCCTGGAAAAGGGCGCCACGCCGAACAAGGGTGCCGAGGTGCTGGACAACCTGATCGCCACCGACAACCCCGGCGGTTTCGCCCCGGGCGGGCGGATGAACTGGGCGGCCGACCTCAACCTGAAACTGCTGTCCGAGGTGAAGCGCACCGAAGTACTGTTCTGGGTCGGCGACGGCGCCTTCGACATGCGCAACCAACGCACCCTGCGGGCCTTCGTCAAAGTGCTCAAGGCCTCGGGCGTGGACTTTGCCGTGCTCGGCCTTGAAGAGCGCGACAGCGGAGATGTGGCCCGTCGCCTGGGCGACGAGGCGACCTTCCAGCAACTGGCCAAGCGCAACATCCAGACCCTGGGCAAATACAGCTTCCAGCGCATCGTCACCTGCGATCCGCACAGCTTCCATGTGCTGAAGAACGAGTACGGTGCGCTTGGCGGCGAGTACCAGGTGCAGCACCACAGCACCTACATTGCCGAGCTGATCGCCGCGAACAAGCTCAACCTCGGCCAGCACAAGGGCGGCAGCGTTACCTATCACGACCCGTGCTATCTGGGCCGCTACAACGGCGAATACGAAGCCCCGCGCGAAGTGCTCAAGGCGTTGGGCATCGAAGTGCGCGAGATGCAGCGCTCGGGCTTCCGTTCCCGCTGCTGCGGCGGTGGCGGCGGTGCGCCGATCACCGACATCCCCGGCAAGCAGCGTATTCCCGACATGCGCATGGACGATATCCGCGAGACCGAGGCCGAGCTGGTGGCGGTGGGTTGTCCACAGTGCACGGCAATGCTCGAAGGCGTGGTCGAGCCGCGTCCGCAGATCAAGGACCTGGCCGAGCTGGTCGCCGATGTGCTGATCGAAGACGAAGCCCCTGCAACCGCGAAGTCGCAGGCTGCCAAACGTGAACCTGCGGAGGTGCACTGATGAGCGACATCATCCGCCGCGACCCACGCGCCGAGTGGATCGCCCGTAACCGCCTGCATCCGCTGCACGCGGCGATGCAGACGCAACAGACGAGCTGGATGGGCCCGCACGGGATCATCCGCAAGAACCCGCACGCGATCGCCGCCGGCTTCATCGGCCCCAGCGGCCTCAAGCGCATCGACCGCAGCGGCGCCCAGCAGGGCACCGGTGTCGGCGGGCGACGCAGCGCGGCCGCCGAAGTGCAGTTGCCGCTGCACAGCGTGGCGCAACCGGCCTTCTACATTGCCGTGGTCCCGGACATGGTCGGTGGTCGCCTGGGCAGCCATGACCGTGACCTTTTGGGCCTTGCCCACAGCCTTGCCGGCGGCGACGGCGCGGTGCTGGCCATCGTCTTTGGCGAGCACAAGGAAAACAACTTTTCCACAGCCGGCGTCGATCGCTTGCTGGTCATCGAGGGCGAGGCCTTCGCAGGTTATGCACCGGAGCAGCTGGTCCAGGGCCTGCGGGCTGTGGATAACCAGTTCGCGCCGCGTCACTGGCTGCTGCCTGACAGCCGTACCGGTGGCGGCGAACTGGGACGTCGCCTGGCCGCGGCGCTGGGCGAACGCCCTGCGACGCGGGTGTGGCAGGTCAAGGACGGCCAGTGCATCGGTCGTGCCGGTGCCGCCCAGCAGGATATCCAGCGGAGTGTGCCACGCCTGATCCTGGCCGCCGCCGAATGTGCCGAGCCGGTCAGCGAAACCCGTCATGAAGCGTTGCCGGTGGAGTTGTCCACAGGCGTGGCACGCAGCCTGTCGCGTATCGAAGACCTGGGTTCGGTGGCCGTGGACCCGGCGGCCATCGCCATGGCCGAGGCCGAGTTCATCGTCTCCGGCGGCAACGGCGTCAAGGATTGGGACCTGTACCACCGGGCCACGGCGGCCCTCGGCGCCACCGAGGGCGCATCGCGGGTGGCGGTGGACGACGGCTTCATGCCGCGCAACCGCCAGGTCGGCGCCACCGGCACCTGGGTCACGGCGCGGGTCTATGTGGCTGTGGGTATCTCCGGTGCCATCCAGCACCTGCAGGGTATCGGTGCCTGCGACAAGGTGGTGGCGATCAACATGGACCCAGGCTGCGACATGATCAAGCGAGCTGACCTGTCGGTGATTGGTGACAGCTCGGCAATTCTCAAGGCACTGATCGAGGCTGTGGACAACTTCCGCAGCGGCGGCCAGCGCGACGCGGCATAGGGGCAGCGAGCATGAGTACGAAAGTCATCAGCCTGGTCTCGATCGGCGCCCACCCCAGCTCCGGCCGCGCCCGCCGCGCCGAGCAGGATGCCCGTGCCGTGGAACTGGGCTTGCAACTGGCTGGGGATAACTTGCAGGTGGTGCACGCCGGCGATCCTCGCGAAGAGGCACTGCGTGCCTACCTGGGCATGGGGCTGGATCATCTGGATGTGCTGGAACAACCCGCCGGCGCCGATGTATTGGGCGTGCTCGGCGATTATCTGCGCGACGCGGGTGCCCAGCTGGTGCTGACCGGCAGCCAGGCCGAAACCGGCGAAGGCTCGGGCATGCTGCCGTTCCTGCTGGCCGAGAAGCTGGGCTGGCCGCTGGTGGTGGGGTTGGCCGAGGTCGAGTCCATCGACAACGGTACCGCCCAGGTGTTGCAGGCTCTGCCAAGGGGTCAGCGGCGTCGCCTGAAGGTGCGCCTGCCATTGCTGGCGACTGTGGATAACGCTGCGCCCAAGCCTCGACAATCGGCGTTCGGCCCGGCCCGGCGTGGTGTATTGGCGGCGCGCAATGTGGCAGTGATTGAGGATTCGTTGCTGGCCGAGGATGCCCTGCAACCGGCCAGGCCACGGCCCAAGCGGCTCAAGGTGATCAAGGCCAAGAGCGGCGCCGACCGCATGAAGGCCGCCACGGCCAAGGCCAGTGGCGGGGGGGGCAAGGTGCTCAAGGATGTATCTCCACAGGAAGGCGCCGAGGCTATTCTCAAGCTGCTGGTAGAGGAGGGGGTACTACGCTGATTTTGCCCACATTCACTGTTGGTCACGCTGTGGATAAACTGTTCGAATACCGCTGAAGCCCTTGTCAATCAATGTGTCTGCAGGTTTGTTCAATTTCTGAGCACTGGCATCTCCATTCATCATGGAAGCTATAGCGAACTGGGATTGATATGAGATATGCACAGACATATGCACAGACCTTGATTGGAGGGGGTTGTCAACAAAGCTTGTTCATGTCTCTGTGGACAAGTTGTTTGTGCAAGGCTGCAAGCACCGGACTCATTGGACTGTGGAGGAGTGACTATTTTTTGTTCATCAATGGTCGGAAGCAGCCAGGCGAAGCTGTGCCTGTGAGTTGTTGAAAAGAGGACCCACTTTACCAGGCGGGCTGCATGACCCTGGTAATTTTGCTAGTTAACGCTCCCTGACAGGCGGTGGTAGTGTTGCTGCCAGGTCAGACAGGGGCTTATCTATGTTCACGGCAAAGCTGTTGGTCACAGACCATCTACTTAGTCCTAGCCTTGTACGGGGGACGTCAGGGAGTGCGCCTGTCTCCTATACCCCCTACGGTGACCGTTCTTCGCGAACGGGTTTCGCATGCACAGGCTTCTCAGGCCAGTTTCGTGAGCCAATCTCAGGCAGCTATCTGCTGGGCAATGGCCGCAGGTCCTACAACCCTCAGCTGATGCGCTTCCATTCACCCGATGCACTAAGCCCATTTGCTGCCGGAGGCCTGAACCCCTATGCGTACTGCAAAGGTGACCCTGTCAACATGACCGACCCAAGTGGCAATTTCCCTGGATACAAGGCGACAGTGATGGGGAACGCGCCGGCACTCTATACGGCAGGTAAAATGGTAGTCAGTAGTCTCTACAATAGAACACTGCCATCGGCTAAAGATACCGTTGTCACGCTCGCCACAGCAGCAGTTGGCGGTGTAGGTATGTATGGTGCTCTGTTGCAGTATCACGGCGATCCGTTGGGTGATGATTATGCTAACTGGACAACGGCGATAAATGGAGTTGGAACGACTGCATATTTATTTATGAGTGATCTGCTGAAAGGCGGTACGTTAAGCCTTGAAAAAGTTCGGGAAGTCGGTGGAAAGGTGGCCAGTTATACCCGCGAAAGTTTCCGGACTCGACATGCAAGAGAAATCGAAATGAAGGAGTTGACCCAAGAAAATAAAGTAGTGCTTAGCACATTCAAGCAGGACAGCGTGGTAAACCTCCTAGGCACAAGTCCAGGCTCGTCGAGTTCGGGTAGCGTGCATCCTCTTACTAGTTCTGCTGGATCGCTAATACGAAGCTGATTAGTCACCTGGCTAGATAGTATTCGGCTTCGGCGCAACTACGGGGTATTCGTGCTGTTTCGACCTGTCGAGGTACCGACTATGAGCGTTTCATCATCATTGTTGCAGACGGATCTTCAGTACAGTGCCCTGGCCGCCATGCTTAGAGACGGATCTCGGTTCATTGCTTATACGGTATATGGCGCGTCTCCGGTAATAGTCGCTGGTACCTTGACGGGTTTTGATGGAGTAGTGCGAGACGGCTGTTTGGGGGGGTATCTGCTTGGAAATGGTTATCGTGTATACAGCCCCATGCTGATGCGTTTTTATTCTGCCGACCAGGTGAGTCCATTTGGGCGAGGTGGAGTAAATGCTTATGCGTACTGTCAGGGTGATCCAGTCAATTATCGAGATGACTCTGGGAGGGTGCGGAAACCTGCTCGAAAAATATCACTATCTGAATTCCAACTGGCTTCATTGGCAAGCCTGGCTAAAGAATTGACAAAAGAAATAAGTATCTTGGATGAACAGCTTGAAAAAAGCGGAAGGTTGTTGAGGAGTAGCCCGTCGCGTGGAGCGCCAAGTTCCGCAGAGAAAAGCCTTCGGGAGTCGATGGTGCAATTACAGCTGAAAAGGCATGAGGTCGAGAAGTCTCTTGTAACAGTTAATAATGAAAGCGCCAAGCTTTCGCAGTCAACATCAGCGACGTCATCGGAGTCAGAGTCACAAGCTAGTCAGCCTACTTCGCCCACACTCGCACTAATTTCTGTGCAGGTTCGTCAATCCTCTAGCTCTTCAGTTCACCATGATCCAGGAGCTCCTCGCCAAGTAAAAGAGCATTATTTTGTCTACCCAGGCAGGTGACACACCATGAGACAGGCTACTGTACTTCTAGAAGTTGACAGGCAGAAGAGTGCCTTGAATCTCAATTCGGGTCGTGGGTACACGCCGTTTGGCTACAGGCAGGCATATTTTTCGCTGATGGGTTTCACAGGTCAGTTATGTGAGCGTGGCCAGGGGGCGTATGCGCTCGGGAACGGACACCGCTTCTATAACCCCTGGTTGATGCGCTTCCATTCTCCAGATGCATTAAGCCCTTTTTCCCAAGGGGGGATAAATGCTTATGCCTATTGCGCGCTCGACCCCATAAATCATGTCGATCCTAATGGTCGATGGCTTTATACCGTCGCGAAGAACAATCTCGTGACGGTAAAAATATTCATGGAAGGAATTTATGTTGGTCAGAAGCTTGTAAAGCGCTATATCACCGGTTCAGAGGAGGGGTGGTATGAACCGAGAAAAGTTGGCGAGTATGTTTCCTACGCTTTCAAGGGGGCTGCAGTGGCGTTGTCAGCGATGTCTGAGCTTATAAGCAATCTACCAGGCCCTACGACGCCAAAAGAGCAGGATAGTTACGATCGACTAATGAGTGCCGCCGACAATTTGAAAGGCGCTGCCGCAGTTTTAAGTCTGGGTGCGACAGGTATCGAGATTCTCATCGCAAGTGTAGACATTTATAAAATGGTACAAAAAAATAGGCGAGTCGATGTGCGTCATGAGGCCGATATGTTGAGGCAGGCCGAGCAAAATGATGATCTACTGAACAGGCTGTAAAAGGCGATGTTTGATCTGGCAAGAGGAACTTGCCGCAGTCGTTACACCCCATCCCAGTGATGACAGGGCTATAGCCGCATCTTCGCATGATGAAGGTGGAATGCCCTACCTGCCGCTGGTTCAGTACTAGGCAGCACGTAGGGCCTGGGGTTACTGAGAAATGACTTCCTTTAGATAAGGCGCCGGCTCGGCACCAAGATTGTTAAGCAAGCGTTGGCTGTACCAGTCAATAAAGTTCACCACCCCGAACTCATAGGTCTTGGAGTACGGGCCAGGCTGGTAAGCGGTAGAATTGATCCCCCGCTGGTTCTCCTCCGCCAACCGACGATCCTGGTCGTTGGTGGCATCCCATACTTTGCGCATCTCCTCTGGGTTGTAATCAACCCCCTCGACCGCATCCTTGTGCACCAGCCACTTGGTGGTGACCATGGTCTCCTGCGCGCTGATCGGCCACACGGTGAACACGATCATATGGTCGCCCATGCAGTGGTTCCACGAATGCGGCAGGTGCAGGATGCGCATTGAGCCTAGGTCCGGATTCTTGATACGGCCCATCAGCTTCTGGCAGGCCTGCTTGCCGTCCATGGTCATCGACACGGTGCCCTTGAGCAGTGGCATGCGCACGATGCGGTTACGCAGGCCATGGCTCTTGTGCAGGTACGGAATCCCCTCGGCTTCCCAGGCGGCGGCCGAGGCGGCCACGTGGTCCTTGAATTCCTGGCTGGCGCGCGGGTCGTTGGTGTCGTCCCATTCCAGCAGGGTCTTCAGCAATTCGGGGTGTGAGCCACTGCAGTGGTAGCACTCGCGGTTGTTCTCCAGCACCAGTTTCCAGTTGGCCTTCTCCATCAAGGTGGTCTGCACCGCCACCTTGGTGTTCTCCATGTCGTACGGTTCCATGTAGTGGTCGAGGGTGGCGAGGAACTCGTCGATGGCTGGCGGGTTCTCGGCCAGGCTGATGAAGATGTAGCCACCGGCCACCTTCACGTTCACCGGTTTGAGGCCGTACTGGTTCATGTCGAAGTCGGCGCCCATCTCGGTGCCGGCGAACAGCAGGCGGCCATCGAGCTCATAGGTCCACTGGTGGTAGTGGCAGACCAGCTTGGCCACCTTGCCTTTGTCGCTGACGCACAGGCGCGAGCCGCGGTGGCGGCAGACGTTGTGGAAGGCATGCACCTTACCTTCGGCGCCGCGTATCACGATGATCGGGTTCTTGCCGATCTGCAGGGTGATGTAGTTGCCCTTGGTCGGGATCTCGCAAACCATGCCGGCGATCAGCCACTCCTTGTGGAAGATCTCCTGCATGTCGATCTGGAACAAGCGCTCGTCGCAGTAGAACGGCTGCGGCAGCGAGTAGGTGCGCTCGCGGGTCTGCAGCATTTCGGCGGTGGCCTTGCGTGCAGGTTCCAGTGGATCGCCCAGGCTCAGGGTTGCGGTGACGTCCATCGTGTGGTCCTCGTGGCCGCGCGCGGCCGGCTGAAGTGGCTAATCGTTGTTGTAGTGCCGCAAGGCTGTTGTTAGCGATAAACAACCTGTTGTTTTGCCGAGGAGTGTGCGTCCGGGCCGGGAAATGACCATATCCACGGGCGACATGGCCGCATCGAATTCCGACGCGCCAACCCTTGTAGCGCGGGGCTGGTCGCGATGAGCACGCCGATGTCGCGGATGGGAATGTACGGCGCGGTGCGCTTGCGCATTATCGGAGCCATGAGAATGGCCGACAGTCGGCTGCTGGAGATGAACATGTCCGATACCTTCCTCAATCCGGTTACCACCCAGACCTGGGCCAATGGCCGCCACATCGTGCGCTGCGTCAAGGTCATCCAGGAAACCTGGGACGTGCGCACCTTCTGCTTCATGGCCGACCAGCCGATCATGTTCTTCTTCAAGCCCGGGCAGTTCGTCACCCTGGAACTGGAGATCGAAGGTAAGCCTGTGATGCGTTCGTACACCATCTCCAGCTCGCCGTCGGTGCCCTACAGCTTCTCCATCACCGTCAAGCGCGTGCCGGGTGGGCTGGTGTCCAACTTCCTCCACGACACCATGCATGAAGGCGCTGAACTGCCGGTGCACGGGCCGGTGGGGTTGTTCAACGCCATCGACTTCCCCGCGGGCAAGACGCTTTACCTGTCCGGCGGCGTCGGCATCACCCCGGTGATGTCCATGGCCCGCTGGTTCTACGACACCAACGCCAATGTCGACATGGTGTTCGTGCACAGCGCCCGCTCGCCGAAAGACATCATCTACCATCGCGAGCTGGAGCAGATGGCCTCGCGCATCCCCAATTTCAGCCTGCACATCATCTGCGAAAAGCATGGGTTGGGTGAGCCCTGGGCCGGTTACCGCGGTTACCTGAACCAGCGGCTGATGGAACTGATTGCCCCGGACTACCTGGAGCGCGTGATCTTCTGCTGCGGGCCGACGCCCTACATGAACGCGGTCAAGCGCATGCTCGAGGCGGTCGGCTTCGACATGAAGAATTATCACGAGGAATCGTTCGGTGCGACGCCGCCTGAGGCGAAGGCCGACGCGGTGGAGCATGCCGAAGCGGCTGCCGATGCGCCGGAAGTGGATGTGGCCGACCTCAACCTGGTGGAGTTCGTCGGTAGCGACAAGAGCATCCGCGTGGCCCCTGGCGAGACCGTGCATGCGGCGGCGGCCAAGGTCGGGCTGATGATCCCCAAGGCCTGCGGCATGGGGATCTGCGGCACCTGCAAGGTACTCAAGCTCGGCGGCGAGGTGGAGATGGAGCACAACGGCGGGATCACCGAGGAGGATGAGGCCGAGGGTTACATCCTGTCGTGCTGCAGCGTGCCGAAGGGGGATGTGCGGATCGAGTATTGATCTACATTCGCAGGGGCCGCAAAGCGGCCCGGGTTACATGGGGTGCCTGATAATTTTGCCAGTTCCACTAGCGCCGCATCGCTGCCAATCTTCGGATGGAATTCACGGCGAAGGATTGTGGACAATGCCTACCTACTTGTTTGCCTGCGACAAGCAGAACACCCCCCTTGGCGGCATTGGTTTTTCCGATCGGGGCTTTACCGCCTATGGGGCGTTAACGTCACCGATCAGCCCGATGACAGGTTTCTGTGGACAGCCTCGTGACGCCCGGATGGATCGCTATCCATTAGGCAATGGGCACCGTCGGTACAGTCCTGCCTTGATGCGGTTCCAAGAACCTGACACGTTGAGTCCGTTCGACAAGGGCGGCATCAACATGTACATGTATTGTGCGGGAGATCCGGTGAACCGGCTTGACCCGACTGGCGGATACTCTGCCTTGGTCTCGCAGATCATTCAGCGCTCCGGGACCATCGCATTGCATACCGCCTCGCCGCTGGCGTTGTTGTTGGGGCCAGAGCCCAAGGGGGCGTTGGCGGTGAACGCCACACGGGTTGCCCTGGCTGGTTCCGCCACCAGTGTGGTGGCAGCAGGGTTGGGGTTGGCCGGGGTGGGGGCGGCAACCTATGTTGCCAATGCCGGGACCGCACTGCTGGCAGCGGGAGCAGGAACTCGGATTGCCAAGGCGGTCTGGGAGAACCGAGCGGAGCTCTGGCAGTATGTCAAGGAAAGTGTCAGCACCAATGTAAGGGCAGTGCTGGGCCTGCGCAGAGAAACAAGTACGCCGTCGACAACCGATGGAGCTTCCAGCGTTCAGGTATCCACGGTTGACCACGAAATTGTGTCACTGGGTGGATCCATGAATGGCATCAGGGCCTCTACCTGATGCCATTGGGTTAGAGGCAGTTAATCGCGGGCTTGCCTCGCTATGGCTGTAAAGGTCAGGTACGGAAGCGGGCCACCAGGCCGTTCAAGTCAACCGCCAGGCGCGACAGCTCGGCACTCGCCGCGCTGGTCTGATGTGCCCCGGTAGCGCTCTGCACCGACAGGTCGTTGATGTTCACCAGGTTGCGGTCCACCTCGCGGGCGACCTGAGCCTGTTCTTCCGCCGCACTGGCAATCACCAGGTTGCGCTCGTTGATCTGCGCCACCGCACCGGCGATGGTGTCCAACGCCAGGCCCGCGCCACGGGCGATGTTCAGGGTTGACTCGGCGCGCTCGGTGCTGGTGCGCATCGAGTCCACGGCCTGCTCGGTGCCGCCCTGGATGCTGCCGATCATCCGCTCGATCTCGCTGGTGGACTGCTGGGTGCGATGTGCCAGTGCGCGCACCTCGTCGGCGACCACGGCGAAGCCACGACCGGCCTCGCCGGCGCGGGCGGCCTCGATGGCGGCGTTGAGCGCCAGCAGGTTGGTCTGGTCGGCCAGGCCGCGGATCACGTCGAGCACCTTGCCGATATCGCGGGACTGCTCGGCCAGGTGGGTGATCAGCTTGGCGGTGGACTGTACGTCGCCGCTCATGCGTTCGATGGCGCCCACGGTCTCCATCACCAGGTCGCGGCCATCGCCGGCCGAACGGCTGGCTTCGCTGGAGGCCTCGGAGGTGCTTACCGCGTTGCGCGCCACTTCCTCGACCGCGCTGGTCATCTCGGTGACGGCAGTGGCGGCCTGCTCGATCTCGTTGTTCTGCTGCTGCAGGCCACGGGCGCTTTCGTCGGTGACGCTGTTCAACTCCTCGGCGGCGGAGGCCAGCTGGGTGGCGGAGCCGGCGATCAGCTGCAGGGTGTCGCGCAGCTTGTCCTGCATCTTGGCCATGGCCTTGAGCAGCCGCGCCGCCTCGTCGGTGCCTTCGGCGTGAATGCTGTGGGTCAGGTCGCCCTCGGCGATCTGCTCGGCGGCCTGCAGCGCTTCGTCGATGGGCTTGACGATACTGCGGGTAAGCAGGAAGGCGAACAGCAGGGTCAGCACCGTGGCGGCCACCAGCAGGCTGATCACCAGGGCGAAGGCGCCGCTGTACTGGTCGGCGGCCTGGGCATTGGTGGCGCTGGTCTGGTCAGTGTTGATGCGCACCAGGGTGTCCATGATCTTGTTGATCTGTTCGGAGTTGTCCAGCAGGTCGCGGTTGAGCAGGTCGCGCAGGGCGTCCAGATCGCCGGCCTGGCTCAGCGTGCGCATGCGCGCCTCGAGCTGGCGGTACTGGTTGAGCAGCAGGCCGTACTGGTCGAAGGCGGCCTTCTCGTCGGCGGCGGTCACCAGCGGCTCGTAGGCGCGGCGGGCCTTGTCGATCTGTGCGTTGCGCTCGTCCAGCAGGCGCAGGGTGTCCTGTTGGGTGGCCGGTTCGCGGTTGAGCAGCAGGCGGTAGGACAGGGTGCGCAGGCGCAGGTTGAGCGCGGTCAGCTCGTCGAGGGTCTTGATGCTGGGCACGCTGATCTCCTCGATGGTCACGCCGGCCTGGCGGATGTTGCCCATCTGGATCAGCGAGAACACGCCGAGGCCCAGCATAAGCAGGCCGATCACGGCGAACCCGAGCAGCGCGCGCGGCGCGATATTCATATTGCGTAAGGACATGGAGGCAGTTCCCAAGGCAGAAGAGGTGCCGCGATCCATGCGACGGAAGAGGACCTGCCTGCCTATCGGTCGTGACCGGCCAGTCTTGAGTCCGTCAGGCAAAAATTGTGAGGCAGCTAACTATTTTCCTGACCAGCGGTTGATCCAGGTCGGAACAAGGGAGCCGATCCTGGGTCAACCTGAACCCGGCAAACACCTTTTGAATCCGATATTTAATGGCGGGGGCGGCAGTTTTTCCTTATCGTGTGCGCCCTTTGCAACAACCGAGATAGACGCATGTTGGAAACTTCCCTGAATCAACTCGAGCAACTGGTCAGCGACCTGATGCACAAGAACGCGCAACTGGCCGAGCAAAACGCCAGCCTCGGCCAGGAACTGGCCCAGGCCAAGGAAGAGAATGACAGCCTGCAGTTGTCGCTGATGGAGCAGGAAGAGAAGCACGGCGCCACCGCCGCCCGCATCCAGGCCCTGGTCGAGCGCGCCAGCGCGGGTGTCGTGAACGCATGAGACTGCAAGCGCAGCCGGTCAATGTCGTGTCGATCCTGGGTAACGACTACTCGCTCAAGGCGCCCGAAGGCCAGGAAGAAACCCTCTCCCAGGCCGTGCGCATGCTCAACGTCGCCCTGGCCGAAACCAAGCGCAACTATCCGACCCTGATCGGCGACAAGCTGCTGGTGCTGGCCGCCCTGAATTTGTGCTCCAAGCAGATCGAACTGCAGCGCGAGCACGACCGCACCCTCGAGCGCACCCAGGCGCAGATCGACGCCACGGTCGATGCCATCAGCAAGGCCGTCTCCGACGTCTGACTGACGCCATCGCGCGGCGACTGGTAGCAGGCTTGCCCCGCGACTAGGGCGGCCGTTGTGTCGCGGATCACTGGAACAACTGGATACTTAAGTGTATACACTTCCCGAAAAACAATAATTAACGGGGAGTGGAACATGCGCATCTGGCGGCGGAGTATCCAGTGGCAACTGATCGCAAGCATGGGCGCCGCCCTGCTGGCGAGCATCCTGGTGGTGGTGGCGATCTATACGATGGCGCTCAACCGCTTGACCGAGCGCTACCTGGTGGACACGGCGTTGCCGGCCAGCGTCGAAGCCATTCGCAACGATATCGAGCGCATGCTCGGTCAGCCGCTGGTGGCGGCGGCGGACATTGCCGGCAACACGCTCCTGCGCGACTGGCTGGCCGCCGGTGAGGCCCCGGCCGAGCTGCCGCGCTTCATCGAATACCTGGAGGCGGCCAAGCAGCGCAACCACGCCTTCACCACTCTGTTCGCCTCGACTGTCACCGGCCACTACTACAACGAGAAGGGGCTGGACCGCACGCTCAGCCGCGCCAATCCCAAGGACAAGTGGTTCTACGGCTACATCGACAGTGGTGCCGAACGCTTCATCAATATCGATATCGACGGCTCCACCGGCGAGCTGGCGCTGTTCATCGACTATCGGGTCGAGAAGGACGGCCAGCTGGTCGGCGTGGCCGGTATGGGGCTGCGCATGACCGAGCTGTCGAAGCTGATCCACGACTTCAGTTTCGGCGAGCACGGCAAAGTGTTCCTGGTGCGCAATGACGGCTTGATCCAGGTCCATCCCGACCAGCAGTTCAGCGGCAAGCGCCAGCTTGCCGAGCAGCTGGACGTCGAGGCGGCCAAGGCCGTGCTGGTGGGCGGTGAAGGCCTGCGCAGCAGCCGTTTCCAGCGTGATGGCAAGGACTACCTGGCCCTCGGCCTGCCCCTGCGAGACCTGAACTGGACCCTGGTAGCCGAGGTGCCGGAAGCCGAGATCTACGCCCAGGCCCGCCAGGCCATCTGGCAGACCTGCCTGATCGGCGGCGGCGTGGCGCTGCTTTCGCTGTTGCTGGTGGTACTGTTGGCACGCGGGTTGGTCCGGCCCATTCGCCAGGTCACCGCCGCATTGGTGCAGATCGGCGGTGGCGCGGGAGACCTCAGCCATCGCCTGGACGACTCGCGCCAGGACGAGCTGGGCGACCTGGCCCGTGGCTTCAACCGCTTCCTCGACAGCCAGCGCGGTCTGATCGGCGAGGTGCTGCGTACGACCGAACGCCTGCACCGGTCGGTGGAGCAGGTGACCCTGGTGGTGGACAACACCGCAGAGCGCTCGGGCCGTCAGCAGGAAATGACCGAGATGGTCGCCACCGCCGTGCACGAAATGGGCCTGACCGTGCAGGATATCGCCCAGAATGCCGGCTCCGCCGCCCATGCCTCGCAGTCGGCGCGCGACGAGGCGCTGCAGGCGCGGGAGGTGGTGCGCCGTTCCATCCACAACATCGAAGGCATGTCCGGGGAGATCGGCCGCGCCGCCGAGGCGGTGACGCAGCTGGCCGACGAAGTCGCCTCGATCGACGAAGTGCTGGCGGTGATCCGCAGCATTTCCGAGCAGACCAACCTGCTGGCGCTTAACGCCGCCATCGAAGCGGCACGGGCCGGTGAGATGGGCCGGGGGTTCGCCGTGGTGGCCGATGAGGTGCGGACCCTGGCGCGGCGGACCCAGGTATCCACCGACGAGGTGCAGCAGATGATCCACCGCCTCAAGCAGGGCGCGGGCACCGCCGTGGCGTCGATGCAGGCGGGGCAGCAGGCGACCGGCAACGGCGTCGAGTCAAGCCAGCGCACCGGCACCTCGCTCGGTGCGATCACCGATCAGGTCGAGCGCATCAGCGGCATGAACGAGCAGGTGGCCACCGCCACCGAGGAACAGTCGGCGGTGACCGAGGAGATCAACCGGACGGTGCAGGGGATTTCCGACCTGGCGCGGCAGACGGCCAGCGAAGTGCAAGGGTGTCGCGAGGAGTGCCAGGCGTTGCGTGGGCTGGCCGATGACCTGGCGCGGCAGATGGGTGGGTTCCGCCTCTAGCTGATCGCGGGGCAAGCCCGCTCCCACAAGAGGCTTGGAATGCTCGTGGGAGCGGGCTTGCCCCGTGATGACGATATATCAGGCAGCAAAGATGGCGCGGATGTCCGCCGCCAGTTCACGCACCCGGGCTTCCTGGGTATCCCACGAACACATGAACCGCGCCCCACCGCTGCCAATGAAGGTATAGAACCGCCACCCCTTGTTGCGCAGCACTTCCAGCGCATGCTCCGGCATCTGCAGGAACACGCCGTTGGCCTCCACCGGGAACATCAGCTCCACCTCCGGCAAATCGCTCACCAGCGATGCCAGCAGCTGCGCGCAGTGGTTGGCATGCTTGCCATGACGCATCCACGCGCCGTCTTCTAGCAGACCAACCCATGGCGCCGACAGGAAACGCATCTTCGATGCCAACTGCCCGGCCTGCTTGCAGCGGTAGTCGAAGTCCTCGGCCAGGGCGCGGTTGAAGAACAGGATCGCCTCGCCCACCGCCATGCCGTTCTTGGTGCCGCCGAAGCACAGCACATCGACCCCGGCCTTCCAGGTCAGTTCGGCCGGCGAACAGCCGAGGAACGCGCAGGCATTGGTGAACCGTGCGCCGTCCATGTGCAGGTTCAGGCCCAGTTCCTTGCAGGTGGCGCTGATCGCCTTGAGCTCGTCGGGGCGATACACCGTGCCCACTTCGGTGGCCTGGGTGATGGTCACCACGCGGGGCTTGGGGTAGTGGATGTCCTGGCGCTTGAGCGCCACTTCGCGGATCGACTGGGGCGTCAGCTTGCCGTTGACGCTGGCGGCGGTCAGCAGCTTGGAGCCGTTGGAGAAGAACTCCGGCGCGCCGCATTCGTCGGTCTCGACGTGGGCGGTCTCGGAGCAGATAACGCTGTGGTAGCTCTGGCACAGCGAGGCCAGGGCCAGGGAGTTGGCGGCGGTGCCGTTGAAGGCGAAGAACACCTCGCAGTCGGTCTCGAACAGCTTGCGGAAGTATTCCGAGGCGCGTTCGGTCCACTGGTCGTCGCCATAGGCGCGTTCGTGGCCCTGGTTGGCCTTTTCCATCGCGGCCCAGGCTTCGGGGCAGATGCCGGAGTAGTTGTCGCTGGCGAATTGTTGGTTGTTGTCGATCATGACGCCTGTCCTTTTGTACGACGCAGGAACGCACTCTAAACCATCGATTTGGCGGTTGCCTATACAGGCTGTTTGAGCCGGATGCGGTCTCTTGGGAGAAGCGGCGCACCGCCGCTCCCACGCAACTTTCCTCAGCGCCTTGAACAATGTCGTAAACGCGCCATTGCAAGGCGCGCGCAGGCATCTGTGCCCCGGTGCCCGGCCATACCATCGCTGCAAAGGGTGGGAAAACCCTCACCAGACAAGAAACGATCGCTGCCGGGAGATACACGATGTTCAGCAAGCAAGACCAGATCCAGGGTTATGACGACGCACTGCTGGCGGCGATGAATGCCGAGGAACAGCGCCAGGAAGATCACATCGAGCTGATCGCCTCGGAGAACTACACCAGCAAGCGCGTGATGCAGGCCCAGGGCAGCGGCCTGACCAACAAGTACGCCGAGGGCTACCCGGGCAAGCGCTACTACGGCGGCTGCGAGCACGTCGACAAGGTCGAGGCGCTGGCCATCGAGCGCGCCAAGCAGCTGTTCGGCGCCGACTACGCCAACGTCCAGCCGCACTCCGGCTCCTCGGCCAACGGCGCCGTATACCTAGCTCTGCTGCAAGCCGGCGATACCATCCTGGGCATGAGCCTGGCCCATGGCGGCCACCTGACCCACGGTGCCAAGGTGTCGTCCTCGGGCAAGCTGTACAACGCCGTGCAGTACGGCATCGACACCACCACCGGCCTGATCGACTACGACGAAGTCGAGCGCCTGGCCGTCGAGCACAAGCCGAAGATGATCGTCGCCGGTTTCTCGGCCTACTCGAAGACCCTCGATTTCCCACGTTTCCGCCAGATCGCCGACAAAGTCGGGGCGCTGCTGTTCGTCGACATGGCCCACGTCGCGGGCCTGGTCGCCGCCGGCCTGTACCCGAACCCGATCCCCTTCGCCGATGTCGTCACCACCACCACCCACAAGACCCTGCGCGGCCCGCGTGGTGGCCTGATCCTGGCCAAGAGCAACGAAGAGATCGAGAAGAAGCTCAACGCCGCCGTGTTCCCCGGCGCCCAGGGTGGCCCGCTGATGCACGTGATCGCCGCCAAGGCGGTGTGCTTCAAGGAAGCGCTGGAGCCTGAGTTCAAGAGCTACCAGAAACAGGTCATCGAAAACGCTCAGGCCATGGCCCAGGTGTTCATCGACCGCGGCTACGACGTGGTCTCCGGCGGCACCGACAACCACCTGTTCCTGGTCAGCCTGATTCGTCAGGGCCTGACCGGCAAGGACGCCGACGCCGCCCTTGGCCGCGCTCATATCACCGTCAACAAGAACGCCGTGCCCAACGACCCGCAGTCGCCGTTCGTCACCTCGGGCCTGCGCATCGGCACCCCGGCCGTCACCACCCGCGGCTTCAAGGTCGCCCAGTGCGTGGCGCTGGCCGGCTGGATCTGCGATGTGCTGGACAACCTGGGCGACGCCGATGTCGAGGCCGATGTGGCCAAGAACGTCGCCGCCCTGTGCGCCGACTTCCCGGTCTACCGCTGAGTGGAGCAGAACACCATGCAACGTTATTCAGGCTTCGGCCTCTTCAAGCACTCCCTCAGCCACCACGAGAACTGGCAGCGCATGTGGCGCACGCCGACGCCGAAGAAGGTCTACGACGTGGTCATCGTTGGCGGTGGCGGCCATGGCCTGGCGACTGCCTACTACCTGGCCAAGGAACACGGCATCACCAACGTGGCGGTGGTCGAGAAGGGCTACCTGGGCGGCGGCAACACCGCCCGCAACACCACCATCGTGCGTTCCAACTACCTGTGGGACGAGTCGGCGCACCTGTATGAACACGCCATGAAACTGTGGGAGGGGCTGTCGCAGGACATCAACTACAACGTGATGTTCTCCCAGCGCGGCGTCTACAACCTGTGCCACACCCTGCAGGACATCCGCGACTCCGAGCGTCGGGTCAACGCCAACCGCCTCAATGGCGTGGACGGCGAGCTGATCCGCACCGAGCAGGTGGCGGCCGAGATCCCGTACCTGGACTGCTCGAAGAACACCCGCTACCCGATCCTCGGTGCCACCGTACAGCGCCGTGGCGGCGTGGCCCGTCACGATGCCGTGGCCTGGGGCTTCGCCCGTGCCGCCGACGCCCTGGGCGTGGACCTGATCCAGCAGACCGAGGTGATTGGCTTCCGTAAAGAGAATGGCGCCGTGATCGGTGTCGAAACCAACAAGGGCTTCATCGGCGCCAAGCGCGTCGGCGTGGTCACCGCTGGTAACTCCGGGCACATGGCCAAGCTGGCCGGTTTCCGCCTGCCGCTGGAGTCGCACCCGCTGCAGGCACTGGTATCGGAGCCGATCAAACCGATCATCGACAGCGTGATCATGTCCAACGCCGTGCACGGCTACATCAGCCAGTCCGACAAGGGCGACCTGGTGATCGGCGCCGGTATCGACGGCTGGGTCGGCTACGGCCAGCGCGGCTCCTACCCAATCATCGAGCACACCCTGCAGGCGATCGTCGAGATGTTCCCGATCCTCTCCCGGGTGCGCATGAACCGCCAGTGGGGCGGCATCGTCGACACCACCCCCGATGCCTGCCCGATCATCTCCAAGACCCCGGTGAAGAACATGTTCTTCAACTGCGGCTGGGGCACCGGCGGCTTCAAGGCCACCCCGGGCTCGGGCAACGTGTTCGCCGCGAGCCTGGCCAAGGGCGAGATGCACCCGCTGGCCGCGCCTTTCTCCATCGACCGTTTCTACAACGGCGCGCTGATCGACGAACACGGCGCCGCTGCCGTCGCCCACTGACCCGGAGACAACCGTCATGTTGCAAATCTTCTGTCCCCACTGCGGCGAGCTGCGCTCCGAGGAAGAATTCCACGCATCAGGCCAGGCGCACATCGCCCGCCCACTGGACCCCAACGCCTGCTCCGACGAGGAGTGGGGCACCTACATGTTCTTCCGCGACAACCCGCGTGGCATCCACCATGAACTGTGGGACCACGTCGCGGGCTGCCGCCAGTACTTCAACGTCACCCGCGACACCGTGACCTACGAGATCCTGGAAACCTACAAGATCGGCGAGAAGCCGCAGGTTACCGCCGCCTCGAAACAGAGCACCGCGCCAGCGACCGCCAAGGGCCAAGGGGAAAAAGTATGAGCCAGACCTATCGCCTCGCCAGCGGCGGCCGTATCGACCGCAGCAAGGTGCTGAACTTCAGCTTCAACGGCAAGACCTACCAGGGCTATGCCGGCGACACCCTGGCCGCCGCGCTGCTGGCCAACGGCGTCGACATCGTCGGGCGCAGCTTCAAGTACTCGCGCCCGCGCGGGATCATCGCCGCCGGTACCGAGGAGCCGAACGCGATCCTGCAGATCGGCTCCAGCGAAGCCACCCAGATCCCCAACGTGCGCGCCACCCAGCAGGCCCTGTATGCCGGCCTGGTGGCCACCAGCACCAACGGCTGGCCAAACGTCAACAACGACATGATGGGCATCATCGGCAAGGTCGGCGGCAACATGATGCCGCCCGGGTTCTACTACAAGACCTTCATGTACCCCAAGTCGTTCTGGATGACCTACGAGAAGTACATCCGCAAGGCGGCGGGCCTGGGCCGTGCGCCGCTGCAGAACGATCCGGACAGCTACGACTACATGAACCAGCACTGCGACGTGCTGATCGTCGGCGCCGGCCCTGCTGGCCTGGCCGCTGCGCTGGCTGCCGCGCGCAGCGGCGCCCGGGTGATCCTGGCGGACGAGCAGGAGGAGTTCGGCGGCACCTTGCTCGACAGCCGCGAAACCCTTGATGGCAAACCAGCCGTCGACTGGGTCAATGCCGTCGTTGCCGAGCTGGAGTCGCTGCCGGAAGTCACCCTGCTGCCACGCAGCACGGTCAACGGCTATCACGACCACAACTTCCTGACCATCCACGAGCGTCTGACCGACCACCTCGGCGACCGTGCGCCCATCGGCCAGGTACGCCAACGCGTGCACCGTGTGCGCGCCAACCGTGTGGTCCTGGCTGCTGGCGCCCATGAGCGCCCGCTGGTGTACGGCAACAACGACCTGCCGGGCAACATGCTGGCGGGTGCCGTGTCCACCTACGTGCGCCGCTATGGCGTGGCGCCGGGCCGCAAGCTGGTGCTGTCGACCAACAACGACCACGCCTACCGCTGCGCTTTGGACTGGCACGAAGCGGGTCTGCAGGTGGTCGCCATTGCCGATGCCCGCCACAACCCACGCGGTTCGCTGGTCGAAGAGGCTCGCGCCAAAGGTATCCGTATCCTCACCTCCAGCGCCGTGATCGAGGCCAAGGGCAGCAAGCACGTCACTGGCGCCCGCGTGGCCGCCATCGATGTGCAGGCGCACAAGGTTACCAGCCCGGGTGAAACCCTCGAGTGCGACCTGATCGCGACTTCCGGCGGTTACAGCCCAGTGGTCCACCTGGCCTCGCACCTGGGCGGTCGCCCGGTCTGGCGTGAAGACATCCTCGGCTTCGTCCCGGGCGATGCACCGCAGAAGCGCGTGTGCGTCGGTGGCGTGAACGGCGTCTATGCCCTGGGCGATGTGATCGCTGACGGCTTCGAGGGCGGTGTTCGCGCCGCCACCGAGGCCGGCTTCAAGGCCAGCGTCGGCACCCTGCCGAAAACCCTGGCGCGCAAGGAAGAAGCCACCGTGGCACTATTCCAGGTGCCCCACGACAAGGGCACCGCCCGTGCGCCGAAGCAGTTCGTCGACCAGCAGAACGATGTCACCGCCGCCGCCATCGAGCTGGCCACCCGCGAAGGCTTCGAGTCGGTCGAGCACGTCAAGCGCTACACCGCCCTGGGCTTCGGCACCGACCAGGGCAAGCTGGGCAACATCAACGGCCTGGCCATCGCCGCCCGCTCGCTCGGAATCGGCATCCCGGAAATGGGCACCACCATGTTCCGCCCCAACTACACGCCGGTGACCTTCGGCGCGGTGGCGGGCCGGCACTGCGGCCACCTGTTCGAGCCGGTGCGCTTCACCGCCCTGCATGCCTGGCACATCAAGAACGGCGCCGAGTTCGAGGACGTCGGCCAGTGGAAGCGCCCGTGGTACTTCCCCAAGCCCGGCGAAGATATCCACACCGCCGTGGCCCGCGAATGCAAGGCTGTGCGTGACAGCGTCGGCCTGCTGGACGCCTCGACCCTGGGCAAGATCGACATCCAGGGCCCGGACGCGCGCGAATTCCTCAACCGCATCTACACCAACGCCTGGACCAAGCTCGACGTGGGCAAGGCCCGCTACGGCCTGATGTGCAAGGAAGACGGCATGGTCTTCGACGACGGCGTGACCGCCTGCGTCGGCGACAACCACTTCATCATGACCACCACCACCGGCGGCGCCGCCCGTGTGCTGCAGTGGCTGGAGCTTTACCACCAGACCGAATGGCCAGAGATGAAGGTGTACTTCACCTCGGTCACCGACCACTGGGCGACCATGACCCTGTCCGGCCCCAACAGCCGCAAGCTGCTGGCCGAGGTCAGCGACATCGACCTGGACAAGGAAGGCTTCCCGTTCATGAGCTGGAAGGAAGGCCTGGTTGGCGGCGTGCCGGCACGGGTGTTCCGCATCTCGTTCACCGGCGAGCTGTCGTACGAGATCAACGTCCAGGCCAACTACGCCATGGGCGTGCTGGAGCAGATTGTCGAGGCGGGCAAGAAGTACAACCTGACCCCGTACGGCACCGAGACCATGCACGTGCTGCGTGCCGAGAAGGGCTTCATCATCGTCGGCCAGGACACCGACGGCTCGATGACCCCGGACGACCTCAACATGAGCTGGTGCGTGGGTCGCAACAAGGCCTTCTCGTGGATCGGCCTGCGCGGCATGAACCGTGAAGATACCGTGCGAGAGAACCGCAAGCAGCTGGTGGGCCTCAAGCCTGTGGACCCGAACGTGTGGCTGCCGGAAGGCGCCCAGCTGGTGTTCGATCCCAAGCAACCGATCCCGATGGACATGGTTGGTCATGTCACCTCCAGCTACGCGGCCAACTCCCTGGGCTATTCGTTCGCCATGGGCGTGGTCAAGGGCGGCCTCAAGCGCCTGGGTGAGCGGGTCTATTCGCCCCAGGCCGACGGCAGCGTGATCGAGGCCGAGATCGTGTCTTCGGTGTTCTTCGATCCGAAGGGCGAGCGGCAGAACGTTTGATTCCAGGATGACGGGATCTGCGAGGGAGCGCTCAAGCCCGCTCCCTCGAGGTCAGCGTGGTTCCTCGCACAAGAATTCAAGGCAGGTAAGAAATGAGCGCTATCAACGTCTTCCAGCAAAACCCAGGCTCCGATGCCAAGGCCCAGTCGCCGCTGCACCACGCCGACCTGGCCAGCCTGGTCGGCAAGGGCCGCAAGAACGCAGGCGTGACCCTGCGCGAGAAGAAACTCCTCGGCCACCTGACTATCCGTGGCAATGGCCATGACCAGGCCTTCGCCGGCGGCGTGCACAAGGCCTTGGGTCTGGAGCTGCCGGTGGCTCTGACCGTGGTCGCCAACAGCGAGATGTCGCTGCAATGGGTGGGCCCGGACGAGTGGCTGCTGATTGTCCCCGGCGGCCAGGAGTTCGCCGTCGAGCAGAAGCTGCGCGATGCCCTCGACGGCCAGCATATCCAGGTGGTCAACGTCAGCGGCGGACAGACCCTGCTCGAGCTACGCGGCCCGAACGTGCGCGACGTGCTGATGAAATCCACCAGCTATGATGTACACCCGAACAACTTCCCGGTGGGCAAGGCCGTTGGCACCGTGTTCGCCAAGTCGCAACTGGTGATCCGGCGCACCGCCGAGGACACCTGGGAGCTGGTGATCCGCCGCAGCTTCTCTGACTACTGGTGGCTGTGGCTGCAGGACGCGTCGGCCGAATACGGCCTGGCCATCGAAGCGTAAGGAGCATTACCCATGAGTCGGGCACCGGACACTTGGATCCTCACTGCCGACTGCCCGAGCATGCTCGGCACGGTCGATGTGGTGACGCGTCATCTCTACGAGCAACGCTGCTACGTCACCGAGCACCATTCCTTCGATGACCGGCTGTCGGGGCGGTTCTTCATTCGCGTGGAGTTCCGTGCCCCCGATGGCTTCGACGAGGACGGTTTTCGCGCAGGCCTGGCCGAGCGCAGCGAAGCCTTTGGCATGGCGTTCGAGCTGACCGCGCCGAATCACCGCCCCAAGGTGGTGATCATGGTGTCCAAGGCCGACCACTGCCTTAACGACCTGCTGTATCGCCAGCGCATCGGCCAGCTGGCCATGGACGTGGTCGCGGTGGTGTCCAATCATCCTGACCTCGAGCCGCTGGCACATTGGCACAAGATCCCCTATTACCACTTCGCCCTCGATCCGAACGATAAGCCGGCGCAGGAGCGCAAGGTATTGCAGGTGATCGAGGAAAGCGGTGCCGAGCTGGTGATCCTCGCCCGCTACATGCAGGTGCTGTCGCCGGAGTTGTGCCGGCGACTGGATGGCTGGGCGATCAACATCCACCACTCGTTGCTGCCCGGTTTCAAGGGCGCCAAACCGTATCACCAGGCCTACAACAAGGGCGTGAAGATGGTTGGCGCCACGGCGCACTACATCAACAACGACCTGGACGAAGGGCCGATCATCGCCCAGGGCGTCGAGGTGGTTGACCATGCGCACTATCCCGAGGACCTGATCGCCAAGGGGCGCGATATCGAGTGCCTGACCCTGGCGCGGGCTGTGGGTTATCACATCGAGCGACGGGTGTTCCTCAACGCCAATCGGACTGTGGTGCTTTGACATTGGGGCTGCTTTGCAGCTCATCGCGACACAAGGCCGCTCCCACAGGTACAGCGCAAGTCTCAGGGGTGCGCTGGCCATGTAGGAGCGGCCTTGTGTCGCGAAAGGGCCGCACAGCGGCCCCGGCTTTTGGCCTGCCGTGAACAGGCATTTGCCTGTCGCATCCAGTCACCGCCCCACCTCCCATCCAGCCCACAATTCCCTTCATTCCAGTAACACAGGCCGCCCACGGAAAGGCGGCGCTTTCCACCACCGCTGCATAAATACAAATCAAGCGAGGTAAGAAGCATGTCTGGTAACCGTGGAGTGGTGTATCTCGGCGCGGGCAAGGTCGAGGTGCAGAAGATCGACTACCCCAAGATGCAGGACCCGCGCGGCAAGAAGATCGAGCACGGCGTCATCCTCAAGGTGGTCTCCACCAACATCTGCGGCTCCGACCAGCACATGGTCCGCGGCCGCACCACCGCCCAGGTCGGCCTGGTCCTGGGTCATGAAATCACCGGTGAAATCGTCGAAATGGGCCGTGACGTCGAACGCCTGAAAATCGGCGATCTGGTGTCGGTACCCTTCAACGTCGCCTGCGGTCGCTGCCGCTCGTGCAAGGAGATGCACACCGGCGTCTGCCTCACCGTCAACCCGGCCCGCGCCGGTGGTGCCTACGGTTACGTTGACATGGGCGACTGGACCGGCGGCCAGGCCGAGTACGTACTGGTGCCCTACGCCGACTTCAACCTGCTGAAACTGCCGGACCGCGACAAGGCCATGGAGAAGATCCGCGACCTGACCTGCCTGTCCGACATCCTCCCCACCGGTTACCACGGCGCCGTCACCGCCGGTGTCGGCCCGGGCAGCACCGTATACGTCGCGGGTGCCGGCCCGGTCGGCCTGGCCGCCGCCGCGTCCGCCCGCCTGCTGGGCGCCGCCTGCGTCATTGTCGGCGACCTCAACCCGGCCCGGCTGGCTCACGCCAAGTCGCAAGGTTTCGAAGTGGTCGACCTGTCCAAGGACACTCCGCTGCACGAGCAGATCATCGATATCCTCGGTGAGCCGGAAGTGGATTGTGCCGTCGATGCCGTTGGCTTCGAGGCCCGTGGCCATGGCCATGAAGGCGCCAAGCACGAGGCCCCGGCCACCGTGCTCAACTCGCTGATGCAGGTGACCCGCGTGGCTGGCAAGATCGGTATTCCGGGCCTGTACGTGACCGAGGATCCGGGCGCAGTGGATGCCGCCGCCAAGATCGGTGCCCTGAGCATCCGCTTCGGCCTGGGCTGGGCCAAGTCCCACAGCTTCCACACCGGGCAGACCCCGACCATGAAGTACAACCGCCAGCTGATGCAGGCGATCATGTGGGATCGCATCAATATCGCCGAAGTGGTGGGGGTGCAGGTGATCAGCCTGGACCAGGCGCCGGAGGGGTATGGGGAGTTTGATGCAGGGGTGCCGAAGAAGTTTGTGATTGATCCGCATAGGACGTTTAGTGCAGTGTGATCTGACGTCGGGGGACTAATGCCTTGAGAGAGGCATTAGTCCGTTTTTCTCATGGTATGCCGATATATTTGTACCGGTCGTGCTCGCTTCTATCTGGTATGGCATATATTAATTTTGTTTTCTTGCGTTTATGCTGTTTTTACGGCCGAATGCTTCGGGTTTTGGTGGCTATCCAAGGCGTATGGAATTTCTTCTTCCCGAGATAGGGTCGACCGCAGGTACTCCGTGGTTTCTGTAATATCTAGCGGTTTGTATCGCAGATTGGCGAATCCTGAGGTAAGCTCTGCCCACACCGTATACTCCATTATCCGATGTCTGCAGGCGAGCAATATTATTTATTTCGGTGGCAAGTTCAAGGTGGGCTAGCCTTTTTTCAGTTACATCTTTTGGAAGAACTCCGGGCCATTTGCCCTGAGAGGCCATTCTAATATCGTGTGGATTGAACAGGTTTTGTGCGTTGCCTAATGAAAGTGCCTCGATCTCGTCACGAAAATCTCGGGATGTACTGGAAAGTGCGCCAAGGTCCTTGCCGTTGAGTTGGTTGAATATTGTATTTCTTGTGTCAGGTTCAATAATGGCATCGAGCGGGTTGGGGCGGGGAATAAAGGACTCAATAGATTTGGCTCTTTTGAGTCCGGTCAAAAGAGTCTGTGCCTCGTAGTAATTGTTTGTGCGTGTTGGTTGGCTTAGTGAAAGGCTGTTGCTGCGAACTCGAGAATGGCCAGTTGAGTCTGTGTGGTTGATCGGGTCACCCTGGCAGTATGTATAACTGTTTATACCGCCAGTGCTGTATGGGCTGTGGCTGTCTGGCGAGTGGAATCGCATCAAGCTTGGATTGTAAGTGCGATATCCAGTTCCGAGTAAGTATCCGCCTTGCTTTGTTCGTGGTTCACCCGTGTAGCCAAGTAATGAGAGTTTCTCATTGTCGATCTGGTCATGCCCAAAAACTGTGTAGGAGAATGCGACTCTCCTGTTGTTTGTTAGGTTGTACAGAATTGTTCTCTGTCTATCCGTTGCAAACAATACTGTTACTGGAAATTGGATGCATTCCTGTGTCATGGGGGCCCCGAAAGTGAGCTTTTTGTTACATCACTTTGCGGCCTGGATCTGCAGCCGGCAACTGTCAAAAATGCTAGGTCTTGGGAATCTTCCTACTGGGTGTTAGGTTGTTTTCCGCTGACGAGATTCGGTCGCAGGAATTACCCTACACAGTCTGTCGATTCACGTCTGATTGTGCGGGAAATGCTACCTACTAGGCTTTCTCGGTCGCTGTCGGTTCAGCGATCGGATGCGGAACCCCGGATATGCATTCTGGAACGTGTCGTCATGGTGGCTGTGCGCGGGAGTCTTTGTGCCTACCGGGTTTTCCTGAATGCATCCGGGTTTTCACCCCGTGTACAGCTGCCACCCCTTTGTGTGGAAACGAATGATGCAGCATCACTGCATTTGGGTGACTGCCATGAAAAAATCGTCCCCGACCCACCCCACCAATTTGCTTTGCCCCCTGACAAGTCCCTCGCCCGCACCATCCACGACGGTGTCGTGCCCATGGAGTATGTGCTGGCTAACGTTTCCTACTACCTGATGTTCGCTTTCAGCGACAGCCACCGGGCGCTGGACCGCATCGAAGATGAGGAGACACGGCAGTTACTCAAGCTTGGGCTGAGGGGCAGGCGGATGCGCGGGCCAGTGCGGTGGAAAACAGAACTGGCCAGTACATGTCCATCGCGGGGCAAGCCCGCTCCCACGAATCACCTAGGGAAACTCCGAACAAGTTGCTCATCAGCCGGAAATGGGCGGTTTAGGGATACCGAAAAGCCTGATAATCAGCCGCTGATCAATGGATAACCAAGGCAAAGCGTTGGTTATCCGCCCTCACGGGCGCACCTCTCCCGCAGCAGTCAATAATTGCCGGCGCACCATCCACAGATTCGACAGAGCAAACAGCGTGGTCAGTTGCGCCGTGTTCTTGGCCAACCCACGGAAGCGGGTTTTCACATAACCGAACTGGCGCTTGATCACGCGAAAGGGGTGCTCGACTTTCGCCCGCGTCTGCGCTTTGACTTTCTCGATCTGACGTTTGGCTTTGTAGAGCACGCTGCGTTTGCTCAAGTGCTTGTAGGTGCTGCGTCGCGCAGCGATCTGCCAGATCACTTGCCGACTGTCGTGCTCAGGCCGTTTCTCTACGCCGGTATAACCCGCATCGGCACAGATAATATTTTCGTCGCCATGCAGCAGGTGACGAAAATTCATGATCGTCGTGTCTTCGGGAATCGGTGCGCTGAGCGTCAGTCGAGCAAACTGGCGCATCGACGTGATTTCGTACAATGCTTCTTCCATGGCCGGATCGCTCAGCGAAAACCAGGTCTGCAGCAGGTGAATACGCAGCATGGTTTCCAGTGGGTACGGCTTGCGACCACCGCCGGCCTTTGGGTAATACGGCTCGATCAATGCCACCAAACCGCTCCACGGCACCACCTGCTCCATCTCGGCCAGGAAGCGCTCGCGGCGGGTTTGCTTGCGCTTACCGGCGTACTCGAAATCGGAAAAGCTCATCTGACTCATAGGATGGAGGGCTTGTAGAGGGCAGTTGGACGGAGGGCTATTTCAGCACAGGTCAGGCGGCCTGTGCTGACTTGATCGGAGAATCCCTAGCGCTTCATGGGAGCGGGCTTGCCCCGCGATAAGACCCTTGCAATGAACACCGATGGCCGGCCCGGAACAAACCCCCGGCGCTCCAGTCCAATCTCTCGTTTTCCGGCCATTCCGGCCGACGAGGTCCCTCCTGATGAAAGCAATCACCCTGGCAACCCTGATGACCCTGGCCGCAAGCCCGGTGTTCGCCTTCAACCTCAGCGACGCGGCCAACGCCGTCTCGGCCATGCAGAACCAGAACCAACAGGGCCAGGTGCAGGCGCCGGCCGGCCAGGCCAACCTCCTCAACACCTTGGGCAGCGAATTGAAGATCACCCCAGAGCAGGCCATCGGCGGCGCCGGGGCGATGCTGGGGCTGGCGCGCAACAACCTCAGCGGCGACGACTATGGGCAACTGACCAAGGCCGTGCCCGGGCTGGACCTGCTGTCGGGTACCAATGCGCTGGGAGGGCTGAGCGGCCTGGGGCAGTTGCTCGGCAATGACAAGAACAGCTCGGCGCTGAGCAACGCGCTGGGCGGTGAGGTGCAGAACCGCAGCGACCTGGACAACGCCTTCAAGGCGCTGGGCATGGATACCGGGATGATCGGGCAGTTCGCGCCGTTGATCCTGCAGTACCTGGGGCAGCAAGGAATTGCCGGGTCGTTGTTGCAGAACCTGGGCAGCCTGTGGAACGCCCCTGCGCCGTTGAGCCAGCCATCGGTCTGAGCGTCTGACACCGGCACTGAGCGGTCGTGGGATCAGCCTGACTTAGGCGCCAACTTGCTCAGGTGCAGCGCCACCAGCAATGCGACCGCCAGCAGGCTGGCAATGAACAGCCCTGTCCCGTTCCAGCCCCACTGGTGCCAGAACACCCCGCCGGCAGTCCCGGCGACACTTGATCCCGCGTAGTAGCAGAACAGGTAAAGCGAAGACGCCTGTCCCTTTGCCTTCAGCGCCCGGCGGCCGATCCAACTGCTGGCCACCGAGTGCGCACCGAAGAAGCCGAAGGTGAACACCAGCATGCCGACGATGATCATCGCCAATGGGGTGGCCAGGGTCATCAACAGGCCCCCGGCCATCACCAGGATGCTGGCCCAGAACACCTTGCGCCGTCCCAGCCTGTCGGCCAGGGCGCCGACCTGTGCCGAACTGTATATCCCTGACAAATACACCACCGACAGCAGCCCGACCAGCGCCTGGTTCATGTGATAGGGCCCGGCCAGCAGGCGGTAGCCGATGTAGTTGAACAGGGTGACGAAGGCACCCATCAGCAGGAAGGCTTCGAGGAACAGCCAGGGCAGCCCGGCATCCCTGAAGTGCATGACGAAGCCGTCCAGCAGGCTGCGCGGATTCAGGGCCTGGGGCCGGAAGTTGCGTGATTCGGGCAGCACCTTCCAGAACACCAGCGCTGCTGCCAGGGCCAGCCCGCCGATGGTGAGCATCGCCGTGTGCCAGCTGACGAAGTCGATCAGCACGCCGGTGATCAGGCGCCCGCTCATGCCGCCGATGGCGTTGCCACCGATGTACAGGCCCATGGCCAGGCCGATGTGCTGCGGGTGGATCTCTTCGCTCAGGTAGGTCATCGCCACCGCCGCCAGGCCGCTCAACGACAAACCCACCAGGGCGCGCGTCGCCAGCACCAGCTCCCAGCTCGGCATCACCGCGCTGGCCAGGGTCGACAGGGCGGCGCAGAGCAGGGCGAAGACCATCACCGGCTTGCGCCCGATGCGGTCGGAGATCGGCCCGGTGACCAGCAGCCCGAATGCCAGCATGGCGGTGGACACCGACAGCACCAGGCTGCTCTGCGCGGCGTTGATGGAAAACTCCCGGGACAGCAGCGGCATCATCGGCTGCACGCAGTACAACAGGGCAAAGGTGGCGAAGCCACCGCTGAACAGGGCCAGCACGGTCTTCATGAAGGCGGGGGAGCCTTTCTCGATCCAGGTATCGTCGACGACAGGCTCGGGTTCGGCAGGCAGGGGGACTACGACGGATCTCACAGAGGGTACCTCGGGCGCTGGGGCCGGTGCTGCGGTAAAAAAAGCATATAGCTGGCTAATGATTAGATCCAATATATTGTTCGACCCGTTCAAGACGTTTTACGACCTGTTTGGAGTCGATCATGGAGTTGCGTCATCTGCGCTATTTCATCGCCGTGGCCGAGGAACTGCATTTCGGCCGCGCCGCCCAGCAGCTGGGTATTTCCCAGCCTCCCTTGAGCCAGCAGATCCAGGCCCTGGAGCAGGAGCTTGGGGCCCGCCTGTTCGAGCGCACCAACCGCCGGGTCGAGTTGAGCGAGGCCGGGCGGCTGTTCCTCGAGGAGGCGCGCCAGGTGCTGGCGCAGGTGGAGAAGGCCGCCGATGTGGCGCGGCGAGCGCAGCTGGGTGAACTGGGCGAGATGAAGATCGGCTTCACCTCGTCGGCACCCTTCACCTCGCGGATTCCCCAGGCCATTCGGGCCTTCCGCCAGCGCTATCCTTCAGTGCACCTCAACCTCAAGGAAATGAGCAGCCGAGAAGTGGTGGAGGCGGTGTTCGACGAGTCCATCGAAATCGGCCTGATGCGACCGATGCCGTTGCCGGAAGGGATCGCTTGCACCGAGCTGTTCCGCGAACCCCTGGTGGCCGTGCTCAATGCATCTCACCCGCTGGCCATTGGCAGCGAACAGGGTGTACATATGCAAGCCCTGGCCCATGAGCCGTTCGTATTCTTCCCGCGCAGCTACGGCAGTGGCCTGCATGCCCAGTTGTTGAGCCTGGCGCGCCAGGCGGGTTTCAGCCCGCATTTCGCCCAGGAAGCCGGTGAGGCGATGACCATCATCGGCCTGGTGTCGGCGGGGTTGGGTGTTTCGGTGTTGCCGGCCTCGTTCCAGCGCATGCGCATCGAAGGCGTGGTGTACCGCACGTTGCTCGACGAAGAGGCCATGACCGCCGTGTGGCTGGTACGTCGCGAGGCGCCCGGCTCGGCCATGGCCAATGCCTTCATCGCCCTGCTGGCCGGGCTGGAACAGCCCGAAGGTGCTGGCTAAACCGCTGCGCTGACCACATACTCGGGCATTCGTTGATACACGGAGGTCTGACATGCGGCGCGTGGTGTTCAATCAGAAAGGTGGCGTGGGCAAGTCGAGCATTGCCTGTAATCTCGCGGCGGTCAGTGCCAGTGAAGGCTATCGGACCCTGCTGATCGACCTGGATGCCCAGGCCAACTCGACCCAGTACCTGACCGGCCTGACCGGCGACGACATCCCCATGGGCATCGCCGACTTCTTCAAGCAGTCGCTGTCCAGCGGGCCGTTCGCCAAGAAGAACAAGGTCGATATCTACGAAACCCCCTTCGACAACCTCCACGTGGTGACCGCCACCCCGGAGCTGGCCGACCTGCAGCCCAAGCTCGAGGCCAAGCACAAGATCAACAAGCTGCGCAAACTGCTCGACGAGCTGGACGAAGACTACGAGCGGATCTACATCGATACGCCGCCGGCGTTGAACTTCTACGCGGTTTCCGCACTGATCGCCGCCGATCGCGTGCTGATTCCCTTCGACTGTGACAGCTTCTCGCGCCAGGCGCTGTACGGCCTGCTGGCCGAGATCGATGAACTCAAGGAAGACCACAACGACGAGCTGGTGGTCGAGGGTATCGTGGTCAACCAGTTCCAGTCACGGGCCAGCCTGCCCCAGCAGATGCTCGACGAGCTGCTGGCCGAGGGCCTGCCGGTACTGCCGGTGTACCTGGGCAGTTCGGTGAAGATGCGCGAATCCCACCATGCCAGCCTGCCGTTGATCCACCTGGAGCCACGGCACAAGCTTACCCAGCAGTTCGTCGAGTTGCATGATCTGCTGGAGCGCAGCGCCTAGACACCCTGGCTGCGCAGCCACTCCAGCAACGACTGCAGTGGGAACGCGCCGGCCTGGCGAGCCACTTCGCGGCCGTTCCTGAACAGGATCAGGCTGGGGATCGAGCGGATGCCGAGCTGGCCGGCCAGGTTGCGGTTGGCCTCGCTGTCGAGCTTGGCCAGGCGGCAGCGTCCGGCGAGCTGACGGGCGGCCTGTTCGAACACCGGGGCGAAACTCTTGCAGGGGCCGCACCAGTCGGCCCACACATCCAGCAGCAACGGCAGGTCGCCTTTGATCTGGGCGGCGTAGGTGCCCTCGTTCAGTTCGAAGGGCTGAGCGAGCAGCACGTCCTGCTTGCAGCGGCCGCATTTGGGGCTGTCGCCCAGGCGCTCGGCGGGCAGGCGGTTGAGGCCGTTGCAGTGAGGGCAGGGGATTACCAGGGGTTCGGACATTTTATCTCCTTGATGTGGCTGGGGCCGCGTAGCGGCCCCGGGGTTCATGACGAACAGCTGATTTCCAGGTGCTTGCCCCACTCAGGTGGCCGTTCGGCATAGGCCTGCATCCCGGGCTGTTCCTCGAACGGCTTGCCCAGCACCTGATGCAGCCGCCGCACTTCACTGTAGTCGCCCGCCTCGGCGGCTTCGATGGCCTTCTGCGCCAGGTAGTTGCGCAGCACATACAGCGGATTGATCGCATGCATGCGCTCGCGGCGCCCTTCTGCATTGCCCGCTTCGCGCGCGCAGCGCGCCTGGTATTCGGTGCTCCAGGCGTCGAAGCCGGCCAGGTCGATGAAATCTTCCCGCACCACCTGCAGGGCCTGGGCCACGGGCTGCTCGCCCAGGCGGCGGAAGAACAGGGTGTAGTCCACGCCCCCCCGCTGCATGCACTGCAGCAGGCGCTCGACCAGCGCCATGTCGTCGTCCTCGGCCGTGGTCAGGCCCAGGCGGCGGCGCATCAGGTCAAGGTAGTGCGCCTGGTACAGCGGCAGGAACAGCCCCAGCGCCTCCTTCAGCGGCTCGACTTCGATCACTGTGGTCAGGGCCTGGGCCAGGGCGCTGAGGTTCCAGTGGGCGATTGGCACCTGGTTGGCGTAGCTGTAGCGGCCCCGGTCATCGGAATGGTTGCAGATGAAGTTGGCGTCGAAGTCGTCGAGGAAGGCGTAGGGGCCGAAGTCGAAGGTGATGCCCAGGATCGACATGTTGTCGGTGTTCATCACTCCGTGGCAGAAGCCATAGGCCTGCCAGCGGGCGATCAGCTCGGTGTTGCGCTCGACGAGGGTGCGGAACATGGCCAGGTAGGGCTGCTCGGCGTCGCGGCACTCGGGGTAGTGCTGTTCCAGCACATGGTCTATCAGCACCCGCTGCTGTTCCGGTTGCTTGGTGTAGTAGAAGTATTCGAAGTGGCCGAAGCGCACGTGGCTTTGGGCCAGGCGCAGGAGCATGGCAGCGCTCTCGCGGGCTTCGCGCCATACCGGGGTGCTCGAGCCGATCACGCACAGCGCGCGGCTGCTGGGAATGCCCAGGGCGTGCAGGGCCTCGGAGGCGAGGAATTCGCGGATCGACGAGCGCAGCACGGCGCGGCCGTCGCCCATGCGCGAGTAGGGCGTCTGGCCGGCGCCCTTGAGGTGCAGGTCCCAGTGCTCGCCGGCATCGTTGAGAACCTCGCCCAGCAGCAGGCCACGACCATCACCCAGGCGCGGGTTGTACGAGCCGAACTGGTGACCGGAATACACCATCGCCCGTGGGTCGGCCTCTTCCCAAAGCTTGTGGCCGCTGAACAGCTCGGCGAACACCGGCAGCTCGGCCTGTGCCGGGTCGAGATCGAGCAGGGCCATGGCCGATTCACTGGCGACGACCAGGCGTGGATCGGCGATCGGGTCGGGCAGGACCTGGGTGGAGAAGGCATCGCCGAGTTGGGCGAAGCAGTTGTCGAAGGTGAGTTGCTCGAGGGACTTCACGGGGCCTGCTCCTGGATTCGGTGCCATCGAGGGCAAAGCCCTCGCCTGCATTCTGGAGGGCATGCCTGTCGTAGTCCACTCAGCTCGGCGGCGTGCTGTCCGGTTTGCCGTCCATCGGGATCAATTGCTGCTTGCCGTTCTTCGGGTCCATGAGGAACACCTCCACCTGGCGCACCGAGATCTTGATGTTGTGCGCCTTGAACTCGCGGTTGATATAGCGGTTCAGCTCGTCCAGGGTCGGGTTGCGGTCGCCCAGGTCGCGCACATGCATGCGCAGCTCGTGGTCCAGCGAGCTTTCGCCGAAGTTGAGGAAGTACACCAGCGGTTCCGGATCCTTGAGCACCCGTGGGTTCTCGTGGGCGCCCTTGAGCAGCAGGTCGCGCACCAGGTCAAGGTCCGAGCCGTAGTCGATGCCCAGCTTCAGCGTCACCCGGGTGACCGTGTCGGTCAGCGACCAGTTGATCAGCTGGCCGGTGATGAAGGTCTTGTTGGGGACGATGATGTCCTTGCGGTCGAAGTCGGTGATGGTGGTGGCGCGGATGCGGATCCTGCTCACCGTGCCGGACAGGTTGCCGATGGTGATGGTATCGCCGATGCGCACCGGGCGCTCGAACAGGATCATGATGCCGGAGATGAAGTTGGCGAAGATCTCCTGCATGCCGAAGCCCAGGCCCAGCGACAGGGCCGCCACCAGCCATTGCAGCTTGTCCCAGCTGACCCCGAGGGTGGCCAGGGTGCTGACGATGCCGACGCCGGCGATCACATAGGACAGCAGCGTGGTGATGGCGTAGGCGCTGCCCTGGGCAAGGTTCAGGCGCGACAGCACCAGCACCTCGAGCAAGCCCGGCAGGTTGCTGGCCAGGGCCACGGCGATGCCGGCGATGACCATGGCGCCGAGCAGGTCGCCGAGGCTGATCGGTACCATGCTCGCCGCCGCGCCGGTGCCGCTGCTGTATTCGTAGAGGGTGATGTTGTTGAGGTAGGCGAATACCGTGATCAGGTCTGCCCAGACCCAGTACAGCCCGCCGATGAAGCCGCCGAGCAGGGCCAGGCGGATCAGACGCAGGGACTGCTGGTTGACTTGCTCGATGTCCAGGGTCGGCTCCTCGACCACCACTTCGCCGTCGAGCCCCTCCTTGGCCGCCTGGCGTTTGCTCAGGGCGCGCTGGTAGGCCAGGCGCCGCGCCGCCACCGACAGGCCGCGCACGAATGCGGCCTCGATCACCAGCCAGAACAGCAGCAGGTAGAGGGTGTAGATCAGCCGGTCGGTGAGCTTGAGGGCGGTGTAGTAGTAGCCGAAGCACACCGCCACGAACAGGGCGATGGGCAGGGCGGTGAAGGCCACCCCGACGGCCTTGCGGAACAGCGAGGTGTTGCGGTGCGCCGGGCTGCTCAGCAGCAGGCGGCTGAGCAGCCAGGCCATCAGCGCGTAGCAGGTCAGTACCACGCCGATGCCCAGCACGTCCTCGGCCAGGGCCGATGGCTGGTGTTCGGCCACCGCCACCACGCCGACCAGGGCCAGCACCACGGTGCCGAGCCGGCGCACCCAGCCGCGCAGGAACTCGACCTGCGGCTTGTGCCAGCGGAAGTGGATCTCGGCCACGCCGCCCGGGGCGAGGATACGGTAGGCGGTGTAGAACACCAGCCAGGCCTGGGCGATCTGCCACAAGGCGGCGCCGAGGTTGGCGTTCTGCCCGCGGGCATCGAGCTGCAGGGCGTAGCTGCCCAGGGTCAGGGCCAGGGCCACCGGCAGGGCCAGGAGGATGTTGATCAGGATCGCCTGGGGCGTGTGCCACTGGCTGTCGCGCTTGAAGTGGCCGATGTCCTGGTGGACCTTGCCCAGCCGTCGGTACAGCGCCTTGCGCCGCCACAGCAGGGCGCCGATCACCAGGATCAGCGGCAGGAACAGCAGCGGCTGTTGCACCAGGCCGTCCGCCAGCTCCTTGATGCCTGCGCCCCAAGGCAGGCTGGCCACCTGGGTGGTCAGGCGCTCGGGTACCTCGCGCAGCCATTGCCAGTCCAGCGGCTTGTTGCTGGGGATCCAGAACATCTGTTCTTCCAGCGTGGTGCGCAGGTTCTGGGCGGTGCTCAGCAGTTGCTTCTGGTTCAACTGCAGGGTGATGCATTCGTTGAGCAGCGCCGACAGCTCGCGGTTCAATCGTTCGAGCAAGTCGCTGCGGGTGATCGCCACTTCCAGCAGGGCCTTGCGCAGTTGCGGGGTGACATCTTCCTCGGGCTGGCTGGCCAGCAGCTTGTCCACATAGGTGGACGGGCTGCTCATCTGTTCGCGTTCCTGGTTGATCTCGAACTGGTAGAGGCGGATATCGGCGATCTGGTCGGCCAGGTTGCGGTCAAGCTTCAGGTGCGGCAGGGCCTGCTTCTGCTTGTAGAGGATCTTCGACAGCAGCAGGCTGCCCTTGAGCACGTTGATCTGTTCGTCCAGGGCCTGGTCGGCCTGGGTGAGGCTGTCGAGCTGTTGCTTGGTACGCAGGTTCTGCTGGGTCACCTCGTTGAGGCGATCGGTGCTGCGCAGCAGGTAGTCGGACAGTTGCAGGTTGGCGGTGCTCTCGGTGGCCAACAGGTTGCTGCCGCCGGCCTTCTGCGCCTCGATCGACTGGCGGGTGACGGCCTGTTGCGACTGGGCCAGGCGCTTTTCGTTGATCAGCGTCTGCAGGTCCTGGATTTCCTGCTCCAGGCGGGTGGCGCGCTCGATCAGCAGGTCGTGGCGGGCGTTGCCCAGGTCCTGCAGCACGCTGTTGCCGGCCAGTTCCTGGCGGCGCAGCAGGGTCAGCGCGTTGAGCGAGGCCAGCTCGGCGTTGAGCTGGTTGCGCTGGTCGGCGTTGATCGCCTTGCCGTTGTCCTTGCCGCTCTTGAGGCTGCTGTTGATCTGCTGGGCGCGCATCTGGTTGCCGCTGATCTCGGCCTGTGCGCGTTCAGGACGGGTCTGCGCATTGATGATCAGGCTGTTTGCTTCGGACAGCGCCTTTTGCAGATCGCCCTGCTGGGTGCTGCGTTCGCTGAGCATCTGCTCGAGCTGCGGTACCGTCAGGCTGGCGTAGCGCTGCGCCACCGGCGGGGTGGTGCTGGCCTTGAGCTTGATCAACTCGCGCTGGCTGTCGCGGATCTCCTGGGGTGCGCCGGCCAGCTGCTGCTTGAGGGCTTCGAGCTTCTTTTCGCTGTCGTCGCGGGCGTTGAGCAGCGCCAGGGTCTGCTCCAGCACCTGCTGCACGGCTTTCTGCTCGGTTTCCGGCAGCTTGCGCTCGGCGATCTTGCTCAGGCTGCTCTGGATGCCCGGGGTGGTCGGGACTTCCACCGCGCCGGCGGCGAACGAGAGGGTCAGGCACAGCCCCAGCAGGGCTGCGCGGCAATGGTCACGCAGGGACATAGGCAGAGTTCTTGTGTTACGCGGCAAATCGGAGTTTAGAGGAACAGCCCGGGTCCGGGGCGGGTACCTTCGGGGAATCTGACGCCCACTTTCTGGATCTTGTTCCCGTCCATGACCGCGACGGTCCAGATCGTGCCGTGCCATTCGATCTGGTCGCCTACTACTGGCGCGCCTCCGACCTTCTGTCGGATGAACTGCGCCAGCGGCATGTTCGCGTCCAGGCCATCGAGTTTCAGGCCATACAGCGCGGCCACCGCGCCCAGTTCGGCGTCGCCTTCGAGGACGAAGTCGCCGAAGAAACGCAGGTCCAGGCCACGCTGTGGTGCCTGGCTGAACAGCTTGCCCAGCGCCGGCAGGTTATGTTCGTGGCCGATCACGCAGAGCATGTCGCCGACTTCCAGCACGGTGCTGCCCGATGGGTGCAGCAGTTGCTCGCCGCGAAACAAGGCGGCGATGCGCGTGCCCTCGGGCATCTTCAGCTCGCGCAGGGCGGCGCCGATGCACCATTTCTCGGCGCCCAGGCGGTAGACGAACAGCTCCCACTCGCTGGTGACGTGCACTTCGAGTGCGGAGCGGGAAATCGGCGCCGGGTCCGGAGGTACCGTGACCTTCAGCAGTTTGGCCATCCACGGCAGGCTGGTGCCTTGCACCAGCAGTGACACCAGCACGATGAAGAAGGCCAGGTTGAAGAACAGCTGGGCCTGGGGCAGCCCCGCCATCAGCGGGAACACCGCCAGGATGATCGGTACCGCGCCACGCAGGCCGACCCAGCTGATAAAGCCTTTCTCGCGACCATGAAAGGCCTTGAACGGCAGCAGGGCGGCGACCACCGACAGCGGGCGGGCCACCAGGATCATCCACAGCGCCAGGCCCAGGGCCGGCAGGGCGATGGGCAGCAGGTCGTGGGGCGTGACCAGCAGGCCGAGCACCAGGAACATGCCGATCTGCGCCAGCCAGGCCATGCCGTCGAGCATGTGCAGGATGCCGTGGCGGCTGCGGATCGGCCGGTTGCCCAGCACCAGGCCGCACAGGTACACGGCCAGGAAGCCGCTGCCGTGCAGGGCGTTGGTCAGGGAGAACACCGCCAGTCCGCCGGCTACCACCAGGATCGGGTACAGGCCGCTGGCCAGGTTGATGCGATTGACCAGTTGCAGCATCAGCCAGCCGCCGCCCAGGCCCATCAGCCCGCCGATGCCGAACTCGCGCAGCAGGTGGGTGAGCAGGCTCCAGTGCAGGCCGGTCTGGCCGCTGGCGATCATGTCGATCAGGGTGACGGTGAGGAACACCGCCATCGGGTCGTTGCTGCCCGACTCGATCTCCAGGGTGGCGGTGACCCGCTCGTTCAGGCCCTTGCCGCCGAGCAGCGAGAACACCGCCGCGGCATCGGTGGAGCCGACGATGGCGCCGATCAACAGGCCCTGGATCAGGTTCAGGTTGAACAGCCAGGCGGCGACCATGCCGGTCAGGCCGGTGGTGATCAGCACGCCGATCGTGGCCAACGACAGGGCCGGCCACAGCGCCACGCGGAAGCTCGCCACCCGGGTGCGCAGGCCGCCGTCGAGCAGGATCACGGCGAGTGCCAGGTTGCCCACCAGGTAGGCGGTCGGGTAGTTGTTGAAGATGATGCCGCCACCATCGACCCCGGCAATCATGCCGACCGCGAGGATGATGACGAGAATGGGGATGCCCAGGCGCGATGACAGCGAGCTGACCAGGATGCTTGCGCCCACCAGTAAAGCGCCGATCAGGAACAGGCTGTTGATGGTGCTCGCATCCAAAGGTGGTACTCCGGGATATCGCGGGGGAAGGGACCTGGAAGCATGAACTAGCAGGTCGCGTGCCAATCGATTCTAACCTGATGAATTGGCAGGCTGTAAAGCGTTTCTGCAGATGTAGAAAAGGCACCTCGAGAGGTGCCTTTTCTTGTGTTGCCGCAGCAGGCTTACGCTTGCTTCACTTCACGCATCGGCTTGCCCTTCACCGGTGCATCGCCGGCCACGTAGTACTTGGCGGTGCTGCGCGGCAGCGGCTTGCGGCCACGGATCTTGTCCGAGATCTTCTCGGCGATCATGATCGTGGTGGCGTTGAGGTTGCCGGTGATGATCAGCGGCATGATCGAGGCGTCGACCACGCGCAGGCCCTGCATGCCATGCACGCGACCTTCGCCGTCGACCACTGCCATGTCGTCGGTGCCCATCTTGCACGAGCAGGATGGGTGGAAGGCGGTTTCGGCGTGCTCGCGGATGAACTTGTCCAGCTCTTCGTCGGTCTGCACGTGGGCGCCTGGGCTGATCTCGCGACCGCGGTACGGGTCCAGCGCCGGCTGGGCCATGATTTCGCGGGTCAGGCGAATACCGTCGCGGAATTCCTGCCAGTCCTGCTCGGTGGACATGTAGTTGAACAGGATGCTTGGGTGCTGGCGCGGGTCTTTCGATTTGGCCTGGATGCGACCACGGGCTGGCGAGCGCATGGAACCCATGTGCGCCTGGAAGCCGTGTTCTTTCACGCCGTTCGAGCCGTTGTAGTTAATCGCTACCGGCAGGAAGTGGTACTGGATGTTCGGCCACTTGAATTCAGGACGGGTGCGGATGAAGCCACCGGCCTCGAACTGGTTGCTGGCGCCGATGCCGGTGCCGTTGAACAGCCACTCGGCACCGATGGCTGGCTGGTTCCACCACAGCAGCGACGGATACAGCGACACCGGCTGGGTGCAGGCGTACTGCAGGTACAGTTCGAGGTGGTCCTGCAGGTTCTCGCCGACGCCTGGCAGGTCGTGGACCACCGGGATGTCGAGGCTTTCCAGCAGTGCGCGCGGGCCGACGCCGGAGCGCTGCAGCAGCTGCGGCGAAGCGATGGCGCCGGAGCTGACGATGACTTCCTTGCGCGCGCGGGCTTCGACACGCTCTTCGCTGTCACCGACCAGGTAGGTCACGCCGACGGCGCGCTTGCCGTCGAACAACACGCGGTCAGTCAGGGCGTGGGTGACGATGGTCAGGTTCGGGCGTTTCTTGGCCTGGTCCAGGTAGCCGCGGGCGGTGCTGGAGCGACGGCCGTTCTTGGTCACCGAACGGTCCATCGGGCCGAAGCCTTCCTGCTGGTAGCCGTTGAGGTCTTCGGTGCGCGGGTAACCGGCCTGCACGCCGGCTTCGACCATGGCGTGGAACAGCGGGTTGTTGCCGGCTTTCGGCGTGGCCACGCTGACCGGGCCGTCGCCACCGTGGTAGTCGTTCGGGCCGATGTCGCGGGTTTCGGCTTTACGGAAGTACGGTAGGCAGTCCAGGTAGGTCCAGTCTTCCAGGCCCGGCAGTTCCGCCCAGCCGTCGAAGTCCATGGCGTTGCCGCGGATGTAGCACATGCCGTTGATCAGCGAGGAGCCACCCAGGCCCTTGCCGCGGCCACACTCCATGCGGCGACCGTCCATGAACGGCTCCGGATCGGTCTCGTAGGCCCAGTTGTAGCGACGGCCCTGCAGCGGGAAGGCCAGGGCGGCCGGCATCTGGGTGCGGAAGTCGAAGCGGTAGTCGGGGCCACCGGCTTCCAGCAGCAGCACGGTGACGCTGGCGTCTTCGGTCAGGCGGGTGGCCAGGGTGTTACCGGCCGAGCCGGCACCGACGATGATGTAATCGAATTCTTGGGACATGAAAAGTACCCTCGTTGGCGGTGGTCAGGGAGCGCAAGCGCCCGTGCGCGAAGGCACGGGCGTGGCTAAACGGGGTTTAGAAAACCGAGTTGTAGCCGCCCAGCTCGACCTGGACCGACTTGATGCGAGTGTATTGAGCCAGCGAGCTGACACCGTTCTCACGGCCGACGCCCGACTGCTTGTAACCGCCAACCGGCATTTCCGCCGGCGACTCGCCCCAGGCGTTGATCCAGCAGATGCCGGCCTCGAGCTTGTGGATGATGCGGTGCGCGCGGCTGATGTCGTTGGTGCAAACGCCGGCGGCCAGGCCGTATTCGGTGTCGTTGGCGCGACGGATGACTTCTTCCTCGGTCTCGTAGCTGAGGATGCTCATCACCGGGCCGAAGATCTCTTCCTTGACGATGGTCATGTCGTCGGTGCAGTCGGTGAACACGGTCGGGGCCACGAACGCGCCCTTGGCGAAGTCGCCGTCCAGCAGACGCTCACCGCCGCACAGTACGCGGGCGCCTTCTTCTTTACCCTTGGCGATGTACGACAGCACGCTTTCCATGTGCTGGAAGCTGACCAGCGGGCCGAAGTTGGTGTTCTCGTCTTCCGGGTTGCCGGCACGGATGCGGGCGACGCGCTCGGCGATCTTGGCTTCGAAGGCGGCTTTCATCGAGGCTGGGATGAACACGCGGGTGCCGTTGGTGCAGACCTGACCGGAGCTGTAGAAGTTGGCCATCATGGCGATGTCGGCGGCCTTGTCCAGGTCGGCGTCGTCGCAGATGATCAGCGGCGACTTGCCGCCCAGTTCCATGGTCACTTCCTTCAGCGACGAGCTGGAGGCGCTGGCCATGACTTTCTTGCCGGTGGTGGTGCCGCCGGTGAAGGAGACTTTCTCGATGCGCGGGTGCTCGGTCAGCCAGGTGCCGACTTCGCGGCCGCTGCCGGTCAGGACGTTGAACACGCCGTTCGGCAGGCCGGCTTCGGTGAAGATCTCGGCCAGTTTCAGGGTGGTCAGCGAGGTGACTTCCGACGGCTTGAAGATCATCGCGTTGCCGGCGGCCAGGGCCGGGGCGGATTTCCACAGGGCGATCTGGATCGGGTAGTTCCAGGCGCCGATACCGACGGTCACGCCCAGCGGCTCGCGGCGGGTGTAGACGAAGGACGATTCGCGCAGCGGGATCTGCTCGCCTTCGATGGCCGGTACCAGGCCTGCGTAGTACTCCAGTACGTCGGCGCCGGTGACGATGTCGACGTAGCGGGTCTCGGAGTACGACTTGCCGGTGTCCAGGGTTTCCAGCATGGCCAGCTCGTCGTTGCGCTCGCGCAGGATGTCGACGGCGCGGCGCAGGATGCGCGAACGCTGCATGGCGGTCATCGCGGCCCAGATTTTCTGGCCGCGCTCGGCGCTTTCGACGGCTTTTTCGACGTCGGCTTGGGTCGCGCGCTGCACATGGGCGAGGACTTCGCCGGTGGCCGGGTTGATGGCTTCGAAGGTGGCGTCGCTGCCAGCGTCGACGTAAGCGCCATCAATGTAGAGTTTTTGCGTTCCGAAACGGGCCATAGTGTCCTCGCAAGTGCAGTGTGTGGTTGGCTGCCGCGTCACGCTCCTGCCGGTTGGCTGGTCGCTGCGCGCGGCTGTTCAGAGGCCTGGTCGGTTGTGCCCAGGGACTGCTGTTTCGCCAGTTGTAGATCCATGTATTCGTAAGCGATGCGTATCGCCTGGTCGGTGTCGAATGCATCACCCGACAGGGCGCCACGCAACCACAGGCCGTCGATCAGGGCCGCCAGCCCGCGGGCAGCCTTGCGCGCATGGTAGAGCGGCAGGACGCGGCGGAACTGGCAGCACAGGTTGGAATACAGACGGTGATCGTTGATCCGCTGCAACCTGTGCAAAGACGGCTGGTGCATGCTGGAGGCCCAGAAGGCCAGCCAGGTTTTCATTGCCGGGCCATTCACCTGGCTCGCATCGAAGTTGCCTTCGATGATCACCTTCAGGTGGGCACGCGGGCTATCGTCCGTGAGTGCCTGACGACGCGCGATCACACCCTCGTTGAGCATGTTCATGATGTGGCGCATCGTCGCTGCGATCAGGCCGTTCTTGTCCTGAAAGTAGTGACTGATGATGCCGTTCGACACGCCGGCCAAACGGGCAATCAGCGCAATGCTGGCATCGCCCAGTCCGACCTGATCGACCGCCTGCAAGGTGGCTTCGATCAACTGCTGGCGGCGGATGGGTTGCATACCGACCTTGGGCATCTTGCTATCTCCTCAGGCCTGCGGGCAGACGACGAGCGGCTGCCTCGGCGAAGGCCAGTCTATTTTGTTTTGATTGAACGTTCAATCAATAAAGAATAAGCTCTGCGACAATTTGTGCCATTGACAGTTTTTCAGGCCGTCAAAGGGACACGAATCGACACCCCAGGAAATCGTGTAACCCCCGGAATACAAGGCGTTGACGGGCATGAGCGATGCAAAGGACAGATTCTGCCGAGCGGTCATGGACTGCGCGGTCGGCCCTTGGAGCGGGCCAGGTGGTCTGTGGCGAATGCGCGCACCTTCTGCTGAGTGCGTGGCAAGGCGACAGACGGCCGGTCTGTATTTTTTGCAGCGTTTCGATTCGGGATCACGGTTTCCAGGTGCCTTTTATAACACCTTGCGTAGTAGGGCTATTGCACCAATTGCGCGGGAAATAACTGTTTAGCCTCCACTGCCGCACTGCCCGGAGCATTCGTGCAATGAGTTCTGCCTCCCTGACAAAGCCTCCCGCCGAGCGGGTACGGGTCAACCGCGTGGTGTTCTACACCTCTGCGCTGATGATCCTCGTTCTGACTGCCCTGCTGATTGCTGTACCCGAAGCCGCCGGCCAGGCGCTGGGCGTTGCCCAGAAATGGCTGACCCGTACCTTCGGCTGGTACTACATGCTGGTGATCTGCGGTTACCTGCTGTTCGTCGTCTACCTGGCCTTCTCCGATTTCGGCAAGCTCAAGCTTGGCGGCAAGGACGACACCCCCGATTTCAGCTACGGCGCCTGGGCCGGCATGCTGTTCTCCTCGGGCATCGGTATCTCGCTGCTGTACTTCGGCGCCTCCGAGCCGCTGGACCACTACTTCAACCCACCCGAGGGCACCCCGGCCAGCCTCGAGGCCGCGCGCCAGGGCCTGCAGCTGACTTTCCTGCACTGGGGCCTGCACGGCTGGGCAATCTACGCCCTGGTGGGGCTTGCCGTGGGTTACTTCGCCTACCGTCACAACCAGCCGCTGGCACTGCGCTCGGCGCTTTATCCGCTGGTCGGTGAGCGCTGGGTCAAGGGTGGCGCCGGCCATGCCGTGGACATCTTCGGCATGTTCGTCACCCTGCTGGGCCTGGTGACCAACCTCGGTATCGGTTCGATGCAGGTGGCTTCGGGCCTGGAGTACCTGTTCGGCATGGACCACAGCAAGACCAACCTGCTGGTGGTGATCCTGGTCATGGCGGGCGTTGCCACCGTGGCCGCGGTGTCGGGCGTGGAGAACGGTATCCGTCGCCTGTCCAACCTGAATATCCTGCTGTTCAGCGGCCTGCTGATCTTCGTGCTGCTGGCCGGCAACACCCTGCACCTGCTCAACGGCTTCGTGCAGAACATCGGCGACTACCTCAACGGTGTCGTGCTGAAGACCTTCGACCTGTACGTCTATGAAGGCGACAACGACAAGTCCGAGCGCTGGCTGGGCCTGTGGACCGTGTTCTACTGGGCCTGGTGGATCTCCTGGGGCCCGTTCGTCGGCATGTTCATTGCCCGTATCTCCAAGGGCCGTACCGTGCGCCAGCTGGTCAGCGGCGTGCTGCTGATTCCCCTGGGCTTCACCCTGGCCTGGCTGTCGATCTTCGGTAACACCGCATTGGACCTGGTGATCAACCAGGGTGCGGTGGAGCTGGGCAAGACGGCGCTCGAACAGCCGTCGATGTCGATCTACCAGCTGCTGGAGTTCTTCCCGGCCGCCAAGATTGTCATCGGTGTAGCCGTGTTCGTCGGCTTCGTGCTGTTCCTGACTCCCGCCGACTCCGGCGCGGTGATGATGGCCAACCTGTCGTGCAAAGGCGGCAAGGTCGACGAGGACGCCCCGCACTGGATGGTGGTGTTCTGGTCGGTGGTCATCACCCTGGTCACCATCGGCTTGCTGTTCGCCGGTAACTTCGAGGCCATGCAGACCATGGTGGTACTGGCCGGCCTGCCGTTCTCGGTGGTCCTGGTGCTGTTCATGTTCGGCCTGATGAAGGCCATGAAGCAGGACGTCGCGGTCGAGAGCGAGCGCGCCGAGCTGGCCGCCCGTGGCCGTCGCGGCTTCAGCGAGCGCCTGAGCCAGCTGGACCTGCAACCGACCCAGGCCGTGGTCCAGCGTTTCATGGACAAGCAGGTCAGCCCGGCGCTGAAAGAGGCCGCCGAGCAGCTTCGCACCCTGGGCTTCGAGGTCGAGACCCGTGTTGGCCAGTCACGCAACATGATGGGCCTGCGGGTGATGATGGAAGAGGGTAACCCCTTCGTCTACGAAGCCAGCCTGGACGGTTACATGGCCGCGCCGAGCGAGGCGCCGGTCGAGGGCGAGCCGGAAGTGCGTCAGCGCTTCTACCGTGCCGAGGTGTACCTGCACGATGGCAGCCAGGAGTACGACCTGATGGGCTTCACCCGCGAGCAGATCGTGCGTGACGTGCTGGATCAGTTCGAGAGCCACCGTCAGCTGCTGGGGCGTGTTTACAGCTGATCGTGAGCGGTAACAGGCAGGGGCCTGGCGTGAAAGCGCCGGGCCCTTGTCGTTTCTGGGGCGCGCAATATGTACAGCCTCGCAGGCTGGTGGGTGACGGCATGGTGGCAGTCCACTCACCAGGAGGCGTTCACCATGACGACACCTTCGACACCCCTGTTCGATTTCAAGGGCGCTGCCGCCCGGCAGTTCGCCAACCGTCCGACCCTGCGCCAGGTGGCCAGCACGCAGGTGCTGAGCCTGCTGCTCGAACACTTGCCATGGCTGGCGTCGGTCACCCCGGCGCTGACCGACGCCGACCCGCTGATGCTCGACAGCCCTGTGCCCGGCACCAACTATTACACCACCGACAGCTTGGTCGACCTGGTGTTGCAGGCCATGGTCGCGGAGCAGCCCATGAACCTGGAAGCGCTCGAAGGGCGCCACCACAACCTCGGGCTGGTGGCGACCCACCGCTTCGCCGGCTCGCGCAGCGAGTTCGATACCCGCCGCCTGAGCGGGGTGACGGACGCCTTCAACGGGTTGCTGGCGCGCTTGCCCGAGCTCTTCTGCCAAGCGCAGCTGGACTATTGGCAGGGCCGGGGCAGCGCCGGCAAGAGCCGCGACCGGTGGCTGCAGTTGCTGTTGAAGATGGCGCTGCTGAGCAACCTGCCTGCGCAGGGGCTCGATGCCAAAGCGCAGGCGTGCGTGCGTGGCCTGATCGAGGGCGGTGCCGAGCAGCCGGCGACGTTCGTCGTGCAGGCCAGGCTGGGCTGGGATGACCAGGTGTTCACGGTCGTGCAACCCGGCCTGTTGGTGGTGGGCGAATGGGACGAAGCGCAGGTGGTGCTGTGGTGCAGGCCGTCGACCCAGGTCACGGCCTTCGCGTCGCTTGAGGCGTTTGGCCTGGCCCTGCGCGATGCGTTGGCGCTCGCGCACAGCTTCGACACGCTGAACTGGGAGCGCCATGCGCTCGAGGGCAACGTGTTCGCGCAGCAGAGTGCGCTGCTGCTGGCGAGGATGTGCGAGCACATCGCTCAGTTGCGTCTGCGTGGCCTCTCGGTGGCACGGATGGAGGCCCTGTTCGCGCAGTTGAGCGACCCCGCGCAGTGGCTACTTGGCGGCTACTTCCACGACGATGGCGTTCAGGCCAAACTCCCGCCAGGCCTGTCCAGCGCCTCGGCCAGCGACAGCTTCGCAGCCCAGGAAGCCCTGTTGAGTATGGCCTTGGCCCAAGCGCAGGCCGAAGGGGGCTCGGCGCTCGATGGCGTCCAGGACCTGCAGACCTACGCGCGCGAACGCTTGCGCGAACAGTTGCTGGCGGACTATCCGGTAGAAGCGAACTATTTTCCTGACGACCTGTTGCTGTCGCTCGCCACCGCCGAGGGCATTCCGGGTGGCGCGGGAAGCGGCGCAGGCGGGGGGGAGCCGTTGACCGACAGGGGCGAGGTAAGCCTGACCGCCTTCGCCATCGGCAACCTCAGTTCACTGGGCGCGGCGGTCATCAAGGGCATACGGCACCGCACTGGACAATTGATCATGCCGTGGCTGACGGTCGACTACCTCAAGGGCGTGGTCCAGCGCGTCGACATCGGAGGCAAATACCCTCGCTACGTGGCGACCACCCTGGGTGACCCTTCAAGCCGGGCGCAGCGTACCCGGCACTTCGCCCGGGAGTGGCGCCAGGGGCTGTTATTCAGTGCCCTGCTGGCCAAGCTCGATGGCAAGGTTTCCGATGCCGGGCTGCAACACGTCGTCGATTTCTGCCAAGGCCACCTGGATCCTGAGTCACCCAGTAGCGTGCTGGCGCCCCTGGCCTTCAAGCGCCGTCCCGACGCCACGCATTCCGACCTGGTCCAGGCCATGTACGTATTGTTCTGTGCGCAGCCCTCGCGGGTGTTGCTGTACCGTCCGCTCTACGCCAAGGATACGCTGCTGGAGTACGCCAGCCTGGAGGCGATGATGGCGGCGATTCGCGCCTCCACCGAGCTGCAGCAGAGCCTGGTGGCGTGGATGAACCCAACGGCACGCTCCATCTATGACCACGGCGGGTTCAAGGAGCCGCACATCGGCAGCATCGGCATCGACCCTTATAACCTGCCGGAAAAGCCGGCCCCCGCCGAACTCGCCAGTTGCCACTGGGCCACGGGTGTGGATGAAAAGCTCTATGCCGCCAACCAGGCGTTGCGGGTGGCGCTGGCCGACGCGCAAAGCACCTCCACGGCAGAAAGCCGTTGGGCGCTGCTCGGCCAGGGCGCCTGGCTGCTGTTCGACGTGGCCAGCCTGGCGTTGCGTGGCCCGGTGGCATCGGCGGCATGGCTGGTGCAAACCCTCAGCGCCCTGGACAGCGATCTCGAGGCGGTGGCCCACAGTGACTATTTCAACCGGGACGCGGCCACGGTCGACCTGATCATCAACACCGGCATGACCTTGCTGCACGCGCACCTGCCCAAGGCTCCCCCCGCCGATGCGAAGCCTTTACCCGGTGCGGCGGCGTTCACGCAAGCACCGGCCCAGGATGGCCGTTACCAGGCGCTCAAGGTCGTGCCGAGCCAAGGCCGGGTCACGTCACCTGGGCCCTTGGCATGGCCAGAGCCAGTGGTGGGCGACGCAGCCGTTGTGGACTTCAGTTGGCGTGGCAACCAGGGCTTCAACGACTTGCCGCCCTCGCGGCGCAAGGCGTTGATGGCCATGCGCTCGAACGTGGCACTCGCAGGTGAGCAGCCACAGGCATCAGGGGTTTACCGGGTGGCTGGGCAGGACTGCGTGCCGATGCTGGGCGAAGTGTTTGCCGTGAGCGCATCGGACGACGGCATCCGCGTGGTCGACCCGGCGGGTGGGCATGGCCCTTACTTGTCCTACGAGGCGGGCGCCTGGCGTGTCGATACCCGGCTGCGCTTGCGCGGTGGCATGCCCAAGCCTTCCCTGGAAAAGCAGTTCAACAGGATGCTCACGCAGATCGACCGGCTGACCCTGGAATCGAACCAGGCGGCGGGAGTTCTCAAGCCAACCCTTGATGAAGCGCTGGTATTGCAACGCAAGCACGATCAGCTCTGCGTGCTCGAGGCTGCGGAGCGAAAGCGTCGCCTGGACGCCGAGATAACAGGCGACACCTGCTTCGACAAGGTCGGCTCCGACCGCCTGATGACCAGCTACCAGGCACGACTCGCCGAGTTGAACACGGCGTTGAAGGCAAAGCGGCTCGAGGCGCTGTCGGCGCTGGACGCGGTCATGGCGCCCGATCGCAAGCAGATCGCCCAGATCAAGGTGATGCTCGAGCCCAAGTATGGTCGCTACCGGCAGCATGGCGCGGGCGCGCTCCTCGATGGCCAGTTGAACCTGCTCACGCAGTCGACGATTCGTAACGCCGATTTCGCGCTGACCGAACTCTATACGCTGGCCGACTACGCGCACATCAGTGAGATGCGCAAACAGTTCAGAGGAAAGTACCTTTTCGAAGTGGCGGAGCAATATCGGCAATTTCGTAACGAACTCATCGATCTCTGCGAGATCAACGAGCGGGTGCTTGCTTTGCACGGCGAGCTCGACGTGCTGCTGCTCGGCGTGCCGGATACCCTGAATGTCAGCGCCACGACGACGGCCCGCAGCGTGGCGCAGTTGATCATGGGGCGGCGCTTCACCACGATCGATTTGCGTTTCCAGCACGTGTTGAACCTCGCGGAGGCCGCGTTGCGGCTGGAGTCCAGGAGCATGCCGCGGCGCTTGTTGAGGTTTCAGCGGGGGCTGGTCAACCCTGCGCTGAATCGCGCCTCCTCGGCGCATGGGGATTCGTTGAAGGCCAACCTGTCGGCGGCCGACCGGATCAGCATCCTGCAAGAGGCCTGGGACGTGTACACCGCCGCGATCGTACACAGCCTGCACATCGAGCCCCAGGCTGGCGAGTTGCTCGACCCCGTGATGCTGCGCCGCTACCGGGCTCACATGATCCTGCTCAAGGAGGACGCGGGGCGCCGCTTGGTCGATGCCATCGCCGAGCAGGACGGTGCGCCGACGTCCAGCGGGCGCGTGCCTTACCCCGTCGCCCAGGAGCCCAAGCGGATAATTCGCAATGACGACGGCCAGTTGCTCATCGCCACCGAGGTAGACCACGAAGGACGGGTTGTCCTGGAGGTGCGCCAGTCGATCACCGACAAGGTCTTGCAGGTGTTCGAGCGCCAAGGGGATGCCTGGGTCGAGCGTGTTGAGGACGCGCCCGCGCCCAGCGTGCAGCCAGGCCCATCGATTGACGTCGTTGCGCAGGTCAAGGCGCTGCTCGCGGACCACCAGGACCTGCTCGACGCCGCCCAGGCGTATGTGCAGGACGATGTCAGTGGCGCGCTGCTGGATCGCCTGCTCAGTGAGCAGGTGAAGGTGTTGGAGCAAGCCTTGGCAGGCTTCGCCGAGCAGGGGGCGCAGGCGACGGCTACCGTCCCGCTGAGAAAGGCCTTGGAGGCCTTGAAGACTTACCGGGTCGAACAGTTGACCCTGCTCTACGGCAAGACCCCATACCCCACGGCCAAGGGGTTGCGCTTCCTGCATGAGCAGCAACTGATCAAGGTCGAGTACGTGCGGCGCGAGAGCTCGGTCAACACCAGCCCGTTCGATGAGTTCAAGATCGTGCGTCTGAACGCGCCGGCTGGCAGCAAGGGTCGCCCGCTTTGGGCCGCGCATTTCCACTTGCCGTCGCAAGCGGCAAACCTGGCGGACTTCACCCACGCCCACCTCAAGCTCTGGAGCCAACGCTTGTTGGGCCGGCAGTACGAGGCCGCCAGCGGTCAGCGGGTGCACCGCGGGCGTCTGGAGCAGGCCGATGTGCAGGGCATCATCCCGCTGACCTGACGCCCGCAGGAACAGGCCCGGTCTTCACGACAGGGCCTTCGATCATCAACTTTCCGGGCTCAGCAACTCGCTGCGGGTGGCCGAGACCTGCCCGTCGAGATCGATCGCCCGGCTGCAGAGGGTGACCGGAAGCTGCGCCGCCGTGATGACCTGAGACGACATCAATGCGCGTCGGTAACCAAAGGGATTGGTGCAGTCGACTGCGTCCGGCTTACCCAGCTTGAGCACGTAACGCCGCAAGTAGGGCTGGTCAGTCTGCCAGTTGATCCGTACATGGCCTGCTTGGTGACGATCGATGCTGTAGCGCACCTGCGGCGAGCCCTCGGCGAGCAGTTCCAGCGGCACGCTCAAGGCATTGGCCATTAACGCTGGCGAAGGCAGTTGGTCGGCCGACTGCACGCCGATCAGGCACAGGTGATACCTGCCGGGTTGGCTGCCGATCGGGTCGTCGATGTGGTTTTCACTGGACGCTAGGGTTGCGCTGTAGCCGACAGGATCCTCGCAGGCCAGCGCATCGCGCACGGTTTTGTAGCGGTAGTAAGGGGTATCGAGGCTGAAGCTCATGTTCCATGTCGCGGGGAGGGGCTGGCCCTGCGCGTCGCTGGCTACCCGCTTCAGCAGACGGATGGGCGGCTTCTGGACGAGTTGGAAGCCGGGCAGCAGGTCGCAGCCCTCTACGCTGAGGTCTACGTGTGCGTTGCGAAAGCATCCCATCACCCGTTGCACCGGAATCGCGAAGTTGTTCATGGGCGTACAGGCGCCACCGGGGGCGCAGGCCTGGCCGACCGCCGCACTGTTGAGCACGCTGACCACGCGGCCGTTGGCGCGTTCGATCACCGGGCTGCCTGAGGCGCCTTCGCTACGGGTGGGGCAGTCGTTGGTCTTGAGCTTGCGCCAGACCCAGGGGAAGTCGGTCACGCTGTCCACGTCAGTCTCTTTGCAATACGCCGCGCGCAAGCCGCTGTCTGGTCGGCTGGGCTCACCCACCATCACCACTTCGCTGCCCGCTGGGGCGCGTTTGCCGAGCGTCAACGGCTCGACCCCGGCGGCCATGACATCGGCCAGGCTGGCTTGCAGTTCCACCAGGGCCAGGTCACTGCCTTGCACGCTGCTCCACACTGTGCGCTTGAGGGGGAAGGCGGCGCGTGTATCGGGGGTGTCGATGAAGTAGTTGAATGTGATCGTACCTTGCGCCGGTGCGTCATGGACGATCTGGCCGTTACGGGTGCTCAGGCAGTGGCCGCTGGTCAGCACGTAGGCGGGGCCGTTGGTGGCAGATGTCTGCTCACGGCTGTCGATCAGGGTGGCGATGCATTGGGTGTAGGGCGGCACGCTCAGGCGACCGATGCCGGTCCAGTGGGCGTTTTCGCCGTTGGCATTGGTCAGCGGCGTGGGCACCGCCTGGGCGGCGATGGCGTTAAGGGTGGTCAGGGCCAGTACGCTGGCCAGGGCGTTGGTGGGGAGCATGGGCATGGGGCGGTTCTCTTCGTGGGGGGCGCCGTCACGCTGCCGTAACCGGACCCTGCGTTGTGGTGCTTATTGATGACGTCACCGCGCTGAGCAATATGTAGGCCTGCCCCGCGTTCTTGGCTGTATACGCTCCTTGGCCACCCTCAGCCTGGAGCCGCCCGCCCATGACCCCTTTGACCGATGACAAGCACGCCGTGGCGATTCAGTTCGCCAGCCGCCCGACCCTGCGCCAGGTCGCGGGGCGGCAGTTGATGCAGGTGCTGATTGAGCATCACCCGACGATTGCCGAGTACCGCCCGGAGCTGACATCTGCAGAGGTGCTGTACCTGATGATCCCCCAAGCGGATACCACCTGGCGCAACCAGCCGTTCGTCGACTACATCCTGCAAGCGCTGCTGGATCGACGCGTCCTCGATTTTTCCCGGGTGGCTGGTCTGGACTACCGCCTAAGCTTTGAGGTCCCGCGCCGGTTCTACGCCAACCCGGCCCCCTTCGAAGGTTCCGATGCCGACGTGGTCAGACTCGAAGCGCTGACCGACGCGCTCAATGACCTGCTGGTACTGCTGCCCGAGCACTTCTGCCAGGCGCAGGTCGAGTACTGGCAAGGCACGGGCAGTGCCGGGGTCAGCCGCGACCGCTGGCTGCAACAGGCGATGAAGTCGGCCTGGTTGGCCAACCTGCCTCTGCAAGGCTTGGATGCCGAGCAACAGGGCTACGTCCATGGCCTGCTTCAAGGCGGCAAGCAATCGCCTAGCGTGAGTGTGCTCCAGGTGCAATTGAGCCAAGGCGCCGAGCATTACCACACGCTGCTGCCGAACCTGCTGCTCATGGGCGAAAGCGATGCGCGCAAGGTGTTCCTCTGGTGCATGCCTTCCAGTGCCATCCGCGCGTTCGACTCGCTCGAAACCCTGGTCCTGTTCCTGCGCGATGCATTCGCTCAGGAGCAGGCGTTCGAGACGTTCGTGTGGAACCGCTACGAACTGGAGGGCGATGCGTTCGCCCAGCTGAGCACGTTGATGCTCGAGGCGTCGCTCGAGCGCGTGCGCCGTGTCCGCTACTCGCAACTGGCCGATGTCGACGCCCTGGAGCGCTGCTTCGCCGCGCTGTGCGACCCGTCGCGCCCCTTCATCGAGGGCTTCCGCGTGAACGACCCGCAAGCCCGCGCGCTATTGCCGCCGCAGTTTCTGCACGCGGTGCCGGCCGACAGCTTCGCTTGCCAGTGCGCGCTGTTCGACCTGGCCCTGGCGCAGGCGCTGTCCGATGGTGTCGGCGCCCTGGATGGCGTGCTCGACCTACAGGCCTACGCGCGCCAGCAGTTGCGTACGCAGTTGCTGGCCGACCATCCCGACGACGCCAACTACTTCCCGGACGACCTGGAGTTGACCCTGACCATCGCCCGAGGCACACCCGGCGGTGCGGGCGCAGGCGTGGGTGGCGGCAGCGTGGCGCACCGACGCATGAGCCTGACCGAATTCGCCATCGGCAACCTGAGTTCGCTGCAAGGCGCGCTGCTGAGCGCCGTCGAACACCGCAAGGGCCAGTTGATCATGGACTGGATGAACCCGGGCTACGTGCAGTCACTGGTCCAGCGGGTCGATATCGGCGGGCACTACCCGAACTACGTGGCGCAGTGCCTGGACGACCCTGCCCAGCGCGCGCAGCGGGTCGTGCGGTTCGGGCGCGAGTGGCGCTGCTCGCTGTTGTTCAGCGCCCTTTCGGCACGCCTGGCCAAGACCCTCAGCGAAGCGGCCCTGGGCTGCGTGGTCGACTACTGCCGCGGTGTCGTCGATCCGCAGTCGCCTGCGCAGATGCTGATGCCCTTGGCGTTCAAGCGCGAGCCCGATGCGACCTCCAGCGACAAGGCGGCGGGCATGTACGTGCTATTTTCCACCCAACCTGAATGTGTGCTGCTGTACCGGCCGCTGTACGGTAATGCCGCGCTCATCGAGTACGCCAGCCTTAGGGCGATGATGGCGGCGATCAGCCAGTCCGGTGCGCTGCAGGACAGCGTCCTCGACTGGCTCACCCCCGAGGCGCGTCTTGTCTATGGCCGCGGCGGTTTTATCGAGCCGCACCTGCTGCGGCCGATCGTCGACACCTCGGTGCTGCCTTCGCGGGTCAAGCCTGCCACCTTCGAGGCGCAGTTCTGGCAGCGCGACGTCGATGCCAAGCTGTACCAGGCCAACCGCGATCTGCTGGTGGAACTGGCCGACCGGCAATCGGTTTCCAATCGGGAAAGCCGCTGGGCGATCCTCACCCAGGGCGCCTGGTTGCTGTTCGATGTGGTCAGCCTGTTGCTGCGCGGGCCTGTGGCCACTGTTGCCTGGCTGGCGCAGGGCATCACAGGGATGCAGAACGACCTGGCGGCGCTGCGTGGCGACAACGCGTTCGAGCGCTCCGCGGCCGTGGTGGACCTGCTGCTCAACGCGTCAATGGCGTTGATGCACCTGCGCCTGCCAGGGGCGTCGGCCGTCACGCAATCGATCGTGCCTGCATCGGCCATCGAGCGCCTGCCGTTGCTGCAGCCAGCTCGCCGCGCACAGGCACTCAAGCCTTCGCAGGGCAAGGTCGGGTTAGCGGGGGCCCTGGGTGACGCGGCCACACGGCTGGACTTCTCGTGGCGCGGCGCCCAAGGGCTCAACGTGCTCACGGCCGAGCGGCGCAAGGCGCTGCAAGCCCTGCGTGTCGGGCAATCGCTTGACGGTCTGGAGGCGATTGGAAGCGGTGACCATCAAGGGCTGTATGCGCTCGAGGGACATCACTATTTGCCCTTGGGTGGCGATGTGTACCGCGCTCGTGTCTCTGGCGAGGGGGTGCGCATCGTCGACCTTGCCGGGCAAGCGGGGCCTTGGGCGGTGTTCGTCGACGGCCAGTGGCGGATCGACCCGGCGCTGCGCCTGCGCGGCGGCATGCCGCGCAGTCGTCTGAAGGCGATGAAGGAGGAAAACCAGAGGTTGTTCGACAGTCTGCGTCATAGCGAGACGGTATTCGCGCAAACCAACAACCGACTGGGCAAGCTACTGGAGGACCACCGCGACCTACTGAACCAGAAGGACCGTCAGATTGCCGCATTGGAAGCCTTGCCCGCACTGGACGAGCTGAACCAGAACGTCCTCGACCTGACTCGGCGCTTGCGCAAGAAGATCAACGAGAAAGTCATCTACGAACTCAAGGCGGTGGTGGAGAACGGTATCGAGCATGACCGGCTCCTTGCTCGCCTGCACGACATGCGGATCGACGACACGGCGCTGCAAGCTTCGCTCGCGGAGCAGCGCAGTGGCGTGCGCCAGGCCCTCGTCGGGAATCTTTCGGTGTACTACAACGAGATGGCCTCGATGATCAACGAAGAGGGGCTGGATGATATCTCCAAGGATGTCGCCGTGCGCCCCGAGGGAGCGCTGGAGATACAGCACTACAAGACGTTCCTGGCCTCGCTGGAGAATGTCATCAAATGGGAGACCGATCTGGTCGACATCTCCCGAGTGCTGGACAAGGTGCTCGTGGATACCCTGAACGACACCTCGATCGTGTTCAAGAATGACAAGAACGAGGCGAGGATCAACAAGGACACCGAGCTCAAGCAGACTATCGAGCGCCGACGCCTGTCGGCCATCGACCTGGATTTCCGCCTGTTGCTCGACCTGGCCGAGGTCAGCCTCGACCGCTTGGTGGATGTCGAGGAGCGTACCTTGGAGCAGTACCTCGACTACCTGGCCAGCGAAGCCCTGAAGAGTGCGGGCAATGCCCATGGTGACCTGGCCGGGAGCGAGCTTTCGGTCAATGAGCGGATCGACGTTCTGACGGGCATCCTGGAGGCCTACGAAGAGGCCAGGGGGATGGCGGACTACCTGAGTAGCCTCGGTGGCCAGGCGATCCGGCAGGATCGTTTACAGCAGTACAAGCAGACCCTCGAAGGCCTCAAGAACTTGGCGGAAAAAGACCTGGCCGAGGCCGTCCGGGAAAAGGAACTCGAGCTGCCGCCGGTGAGACAGGCTTCCACCTACGCGCCACGCGGCGGCAGGCGCAAAGTAGTCAGGACCAGCCGCGGGCGCAGCGTCCTGGGTGAAGAGGTGGAGATCGACGGTGTCGCGGTGATCCAGCAGCGGGACTTCCGCACCCAAAGCGTGATCAAGACTTTCCACAACCAGGGTGGGGAATGGGTCGAGCAAGCCTCGGGGAGCGGGGCTGACGACCTTCCGCCCGTTTCGCCCAAGGACCCGCGCATCGCGCGTCAGCGTGCCCATGCCTTGGTCGGCCAGGTGGACTCGGTAATCAACCTGGCCCGGCTGTACGTCAAGTCCGATGAGGCGCTCGGGCTTTCCGCGGTGATGGAGGGGCATATCGGCAAACTCAAGGAGGTGCAGGCCAAGTTGCCTAGGCTGACCCCTGAAGACGAGCTGTTCGACAACCTGAGCCAGGCGGTGACGCGTCTGCAGGCGACCCAGCGTGACCTGCTGACGGGCATGTACCTGGTCACCTCCCACCCCACGGCGAAGAGTTTGCGCTTTCTGTTCGAGCACAACGAAGTGACGGTTCACCGGGCCGGCCCACGGCGAATGCTGTCGGCCAAGGACTACCTGGACGTTTACGAGATTCGCCGCCGTCAGCGGGCGGGTGAGCAACAGGGCGAGGGCCTGTGGGAGGCGCATTTCCACTACCCTGCAACGACCACCGGCACACGGCAATTCAGCAAGGGCCATCTCAAGCTGTGGTCGCAGCGCAAGCTGGGGCGCAAGGCGCAACTGCATGCGGCGGCCAGTGGCAAGGACCTGCTGGCGATCTACCGGGGGGAAGTGCGACTGGGTGAGGTGGAGGGCGTTATTCCCTTCGACTGAGGCGCTCAGCGGTTCAGGTAGCGGCCTTGCTTGCCGTGCGCGGGCGTGGCCTGGTTGCCCCGTTCGGCGATCATCTGGTGCAGGCTGATCAGCTCGATGCCTTGGCTTTTCAGCCGGGGCAGTTGCTCCTCCAGGACCGCCAGGGTTTGTGGGTAGGGGTGGCCGATCAGCACCGCCGAGCCTTGCTTGCGCGCCTGGGCAATGCCCAACTGCAACTGTCCGCTGATCGCCTCTGTGGTGCGCACGTCATCGAGGAACACATCCCTCGAAACATGAGCCAGGCCGACGGTCTGCGCTTCGGCGGCTGCCACGGTGGCAGCGCTGGTGCGGCTGTCGACGAAGAACAGGTGGCGGCGCTGTAGTTCTTCCATAAGCCAGTGCATCGGCTTGCGCTGGGCAGTCATGCGGCTGCCCATGTGGTTGTTGATACCCGCGGCGAAGGGCACCTTTGTCAAGGCGGCGTCCAGGCGCCGGGCCAGCTCCTCGATCGGCGTGCCAGGGTGCCAGGCGTAGGGGCCGGTGGCCGGGTCCATGGGCATGTGCAGGATCACCGTGCGTCCGGCCTTGTGGGCCTGGCGGGCGAAGTCGGTGGCGTGCGGGGTGTCGGGCATTATCGCCATGGTCACCGGACCAGGCAGGGCGAGGGTGCGGCTGTCACGCTCGCTGTTCTGGCCCAGGTCGTCGATGATGATGCTCAGGTAGGCCTTGCCCGGCGCCGCCTGGGCGGTACCGAGCATCAGGCAGATAAGCGTGAACAGCAGGTAACGCATTGGCAACGGTCAGTCGCCCTTGGTGATGTTCAGGCCCTTCAGCAGGCTGAGGGCCTGGCTGAGCTGGAAGTCGTTGTCCTGTGGGCGGTCCTTGCGCTTGCTGCTGCCGCTCGGACGGTCGGCGCCGCCGTTGCCGTTGCCCAAGTGACCCTGCAGATCGGCTTCCTTGAAGTTGTCGTTGTCGGCCTCGGCGGTAAGCTTGGCAGGACGCACCTCGATGTCCGGGACGATGCCCTGGGCCTGGATCGAGCGGCCGTTGGGGGTGAAGTAAAGCGCGGTGGTGAGCTTAAGCGCACGGTCGTTGGCCAGTGGTAGCACGGTCTGTACGGAGCCCTTGCCGAAGCTGTCGGTGCCCATCAGCACGGCGCGTTTCTGGTCCTGCAGGGCGCCAGCGACGATTTCCGAAGCCGAGGCGCTACCGCCGTTGATCAGCACCACCAGCGGCACGCGTTCGCTGGCGTCGGCCGGATCGGCAGAGTAGCGCAGCTCGGAATTGGCGATACGGCCCTTGGTGTAGACGATCAGGCCTTTGGTCAGGAAGTGGTCGGCCACTTCCACCGCCGACTGCAGCACGCCGCCGGGGTTGTTGCGCAGGTCGAGGACCACGCCGCGCAGCTTCTTGCCGTTGTCCTTGCGCAGCTTGGCCAGGGCCTTGCCTACCTCGTCGCCGGTCTTGACCTGGAACTGGGTGATGCGGATGTAGCCGTAGTCGTTTTCCAGCAGCTGGCTCTTGACGCTCTTGACCTGGATCACCGCGCGGGCCAGTGTCACGTCGAACGGCGTGCCGCCGTCGCGCACCAGGGTCAGGGTAATTTTCTCGCCGATCTTGCCGCGCATCTTGTCCACGGCCTCGGTCATGGTCTGGCCACGGGTTGGCGCGCCGTTGATCTTGACGATCAGGTCGCCGGCCTCGATGCCGGCGCGGGATGCCGGGGTGTCGTCAATGGGCGAGACCACCTTGACGAAGCCGTCTTCCATGCCCACTTCGATGCCCAGGCCGCCGAACTCGCCGCTGGTGCTTTCCTGCAGCTCCTGGAAGTCCTCGGGACCAAGGTAGGCCGAGTGCGGGTCGAGGTTGCTGAGCATACCCTTGATGGCGTTTTCCAGCAGGGTCTTGTCATCCACTGGCTCGACATAGGCTGCCTTGATACGGTCCATGACCTCGGCGAAGGTGCGCAGCTCGTCCAGCGGCAGCGGCGCCTTGGCGGTCACCTCGGTGGCCGGCACGGCGGCGGGCTTGGCCGTCGTCGGCTTGGCCGGCTCGGCGGCAACGGCCAGGGGCGCGCCGACGACCAGAGCGATGGTCAAGGCCAGCTGGGTGAGGCGAGGCGAGTGCAGCATGTCAAACGAACTCCTGATCCTGTTGGTGCTCCCGTTGGGAGCATCGGTGCCACCGTTTCGTGGGCGGCGCCGTAAAAGTAGCATTAACTAGCCTCGGCACCATTGCGCTGGGTCGGTTGGCCGGCCCTGCTGGCGAATCGCGAAGTACAAGCCCGCGTTGTCCTGGCCACCGCTGTCGCCGACGGTGGAGATGGCATCGCCGGCCTTGACGATGTCGCCAGCGCTCTTGAGCAGGCTCTGGTTGTGGCCGTACAGGCTCAGGTAGCCATTGCCATGGTCGAGAATGACCAGAAGTCCAGCGCCGCGCAACCAGTCGGCGAACACCACGCGCCCGCCGTGCACGGCGCGCACCTGGGTGCCGGCGCTGGCGCCGATCATCACCCCGTCCCACTTGGCCCGGGCATCGCCGCCGCGGGTATCGCCGAAGCGTGCCAGCAATCGACCATTGACTGGCCATGGAAGTTTTCCCCGGGCCGCAGAAAAAGCACCGCCGTAGCTGGCGCCATCGCTGGAAACCACTGGGCCGAGGGTGGTACGGGCCTTCTTCGGCGCTTCCTCGGGTTCCTGGGCGCTGGCCGCCGCGGCCAAGGCCTGCTGCTTGCGGCGTTTTTCTTCTTCCTGCTTGGCCAGCAGGGCGCGCTGGCGGGCTTCCTCGGCCTCGCGGGCCTGACGGGCGAGGGTTTCCTCGATGGTCTTGAGCACCTTGCCCAGGTCGGCCTGGTCCTGCTCGCGGCGCTGCAGCTTCTGGTCGCGTTCTTTCATGTCGCTGTTGAGCTTGGCCAGCACCTGCTGGCGCTTGTCGCGTTCGGCCACCAGCGCCTGGCGGCGGCCTTCGAGGTCGGCGCGTTGGGTCAACAGCTGTTCCTGCTGGCGGGCGATGTCCTGCTCGACATTGGCCAACTGGCGCAGGGTCTCGTTGAAGGCGCGCAACTGCTCCATGCGTGCCTTGCTGAGGTAATCGTAATAAGTGAGGGTGCGGGCGAACTTCTCGGGGTTCTGCTGGTTCAGCAGCAGCTTGAGGTATTCCTCGCGGCCATTGTTCTGATAAGCGGAACGGGCCTGGATGGCAATCAGGCGTTGCTGTTCAACGCGGGCGCTCTGGAGTTTTTTTTTCTCGTGATCAAGGCGCTCCAGCTCGCCCTCTGTCTTTTTTAGTTCTTGCTGCAGTGCCTCCACCTGTTTCTCGAGGTTGCCGATGTCGATCTCGGTGGACTTGAGGTCTTTCTGCACGCCGGCTTTCTCCTCCTGGAGCTTGCCCAGCATCTTCTTCAGCTCGGCGATGTCCTGGCGGGTGGCGTCCAGCTGCTGCTGGGTCTGCGCGCGCTCGTCGGCGAAGGCCGGGGTGAGCAGGCATGACAGGGCGAGTAAAAAGAGGGCGCGGAGCATGGGGTTTGGCGTACCGGGGATGGAGACTGGCCTAGTATGCCCTTGCGGGCCTGCAAAAAAAACGCCCCGCGGCTTGGGCGGCGGGGCGTTGGTCTGGAATTAGGGTATTTCGGGGCCACAAAGCGGCCCCAGTACAACCCTCAAGCATCGATCAGGATCGAGGTTCCGGTCATTTCCGCCGGCTTTTCCAGCCCCAGCAGCTTGAGCATGGTCGGCGCCACATCGGCCAGCACGCCGCCTTCGCGGACCTTGACCTGACGCTTGCCGACATAGATGAACGGCACCGGCTCGGTGGTGTGGGCGGTGTGCGCCTGGCCGGTGCATTCGTCTTCCATCTGCTCGACGTTGCCGTGGTCGGCGGTGATCAGCGCTTCGCCGCCGACCTTGTCCAGCGCCTCGACGATGCGACCGACGCAACCGTCCAGCGCTTCCACGGCCTTGACCGCCGCGTCGAATACGCCCGTGTGGCCGACCATGTCGCCGTTGGCGTAGTTGACCACGATCACGTCGTAACGCTGCTGCTCAATGGCCTCGACAATACGGTCGGTGACCTCGGGGGCGCTCATTTCTGGCTGCAGGTCATAGGTGGCGACCTTTGGCGATGGGATCAGGATGCGTTCTTCGCCTTCGAACGGCTCTTCGCGCCCGCCCGAGAAAAAGAAGGTGACATGGGCGTACTTCTCGGTCTCGGCAATGCGCAGTTGGGTCTTGCCGTTCTTGGCAAGGTATTCGCCGAGTACGTTGTTCAGGCTGGCCGGGGCAAACGCCGCTGGGGCCGGAATCTTCGCCGAGTACTGGGTCAGGCCGATGTAGGCCGCCAGTTTCGGCAGGCGGGCGCGAGGGAATTCGTTGAAATCGGCCTCGACGAACACACGCGACAGCTCGCGGGCACGGTCGGCGCGGAAGTTCATGAAGATCACCGCGTCGCCGTCCTCGACCTTCACGGCTTCGCCGACACGGGTGGCCTTGACGAACTCGTCGCTCTCGTCGCGGGCATAGGCGGCTTCGAGGCCGGCCAGGGCGGTGTCGGCGGTGTAGTCGGCGACGCTGTCGACGATCAGGTTGTAGGCGGCGCTCACGCGGTCCCAGCGGTTGTCGCGGTCCATGGCGTAGTAGCGGCCGATCAGGCTGGCGATGCGGCCCTTGCCCAGCTTGGCGAAGGTGGCGTCGAGCAGTTCGATGGACGACTGGGCGCTGCGCGGTGGGGTGTCGCGGCCATCGAGGAAGGCGTGCAGGTAGATCTTCTCGGCGCCACGCTGCGCGGCCAGCTCGGCCATGGCGACCAAGTGGTCTTGGTGGCTGTGCACGCCGCCGTCGGAGAGCAGGCCGAGGATATGCACGGCCTTGCCATCACCGACGGCCTTGTCCACCGCGCCGCCGAGCACGGGATTCTCGAAGAACTCGCCGTCACGGATGGCCTTGGTCACCCGAGTGAAGTCCTGGTACACCACACGGCCGGCGCCAAGGTTCATGTGTCCGACTTCGGAGTTGCCCATCTGCCCGTCGGGCAGTCCCACGTCCATGCCGGAACCGGAGATCAGGCCATGCGGCTGAGTGGCGCGCAGGCGGTCGTAGACCGGCGTGTTGGCAGCGAAGATGGCGTTGTATTCGGGGCTTTCGCTGTGACCGAAGCCATCCAGGATGATCAGGACCAGGGGTTTAGGCGTACTCGTCATCAATCAAACTCACGGTTGTTCAAAGATGATAAAGACACGCATTTTAGGGCAAATCCGCCAGCGACGGCGAATATTCCTCCCCTTGCCCGACAGGCGCGGTCAGAGGCATGCAACATGAAGACGCGTTTGCCGCCAGCCCAGTGGGCTTTGGTGGTCATGGGGCGCTGTGTATACTGGCCGCCATTTTCAATCGCCTGGAACACCCCTGATGGTTGCTCACCTGATTCAATTCGCGACAGATCACTACATCCTGGTGGCCATTTTCGTCGTCCTGCTGGTCCTGCTGCTGATCAACGAAGTCCGCCGTGGCGGCCAGAGCCTGAGCAACGGCCAGCTGACCGCGCTGGTCAACGCCGACAAGGCCGTGGTGATCGATATCCGTACCGCCAAGGAATACTCGGCCGGGCATATCGTCGGTGCGCTGAACATTCCCCAGGACAAAGTGGCCGGCCGCATGAGCGAGCTGGAAAAACACAAAGAAAAGACCCTGATCGTCGTCGACGCGATGGGCCAGCAGTCCGGCACCCTGTGCCGCGAACTGCTCAAGGCTGGTTACACCGCCGCCAAGCTCAGCGGTGGCGTTTCCAGCTGGAAAGCCGATAACCTGCCCCTGGTGAAGTGATATGAAGCCCGTCATCGTCTATTCCAGCGACTACTGCCCCTACTGCATGCGCGCCAAGTACCTGCTCGAGAGCAAGGGCGTGGCGTTCGAGGAGATCAAGGTCGACGGCAAACCCCAGGTTCGCGCCGAAATGAGCCAGAAGGCCGGCCGTACCTCGGTGCCGCAGATCTGGATCGGCAGCACGCACGTCGGTGGATGCGATGACCTCTATGCCCTGGAGCGCGCGGGCAAGCTCGACGCGCTGCTGGCGGCCTGATTCGCACTGCATTCAAGAACATTAGGAAAAGGATCTGCCATGACCGAGCAACAGACCAACGGCGCCACTGACGCCAACGCCCCACAATTCTCCCTGCAGCGCATCTACGTGCGCGATCTGTCGTTCGAGGCGCCGAAAAGCCCGCAGATCTTCCGCCAGCAGTGGGAGCCGAGCGTCTCGCTGGACCTGAACACCCGCCAGAAGGCCCTGGAAGGCGACTTCCACGAAGTCGTGCTGACCCTGTCGGTGACCGTCAAGAACGGCGACGAAGTGGCCTTCATCGCCGAAGTGCAGCAGGCCGGCATCTTCCTGATTGCCAACCTCGACGCCGCTTCGATGAGCCACACCCTTGGCGCGTTCTGCCCGAACATCCTGTTCCCGTACGCCCGTGAGACCCTGGACAGCCTGGTGACCCGTGGCTCGTTCCCGGCGCTGATGCTGTCGCCGGTCAACTTCGACGCCCTGTACGCGCAAGAGATGCAGCGCATGCAGGAAGCCGGCGAAGTGCCGACCGTGCAGTAATCGCTGAAACAAGAAAGGGCGACTTCGGTCGCCCTTTTTTGTTCGTCGGTGTGCCCCGCGAAAGACCTTTCAGGCAAACCCCTGCTGCCGCCACGCCTCGTACACCGTCACCGCCACGGTATTGGACAGGTTCAGGCTCCGGCACCCCGGCCGCATCGGCAGGCGCAGGCGCTGCTCGGGGGCCAGGCTGTCCAGTACCTCGGCCGGCAGGCCACGGCTTTCAGGCCCGAACAGGAACGCATCGCCAGGTTGGTACTCGACCTCATGGAACGGGTGCGAACCCTTGGTGGTAAAGGCGAACAGCCGCGGCTGATTCAGGCTTTCCAGGCATTCGGCCAGGCTTTGGTGACGCTTGAGCGTGGCATACTCGTGGTAGTCCAGCCCGGCCCGGCGCAGGCGCTTGTCATCCAGTTCGAAGCCGATCGGCTCGATCAGGTGCAGGTCGCAGCCGCTATTGGCGCACAGGCGGATGATGTTGCCGGTATTCGGCGGAATTTCTGGTTGAAAAAGGATGACGTGAAACATGCACGGCTCCAAGCATGAGGATAACGAGCATTCTACCCCCGAACCCGACCCGCGTTCGAAGGCCTTCCCGCGGGTGATCCTGTCGCTGGCGATTGTCGGGCTGATGGTGGGCATGATGATCGGACGCCTGACCACCCCGGAGGAACGGGTGCTCGAGCAGGTGCAGGTGGTGCAGGATGGCCTGGACCTGTGGTTCAACGAAGAACCCAGACTGCATGGCGAGAATGTCCAAGGCACCGTTGCCATCGTGTTCGAGGCCCAGGGCAAGGCACAGCGTGGTCAGCTGACGCTGCAGGACAAGCCGGTGGGCTGGCGCCTGCAGAAGAGCGAGGAAGGGCTGGTACTGACCTTGGTGGCCGCCCGCCCCCTGCGCGGCGACTGGAACGCGAGGGAGGAGGCGGGGCGCTGGCGGGTGCAGGTGAGGCTGCACTAATAAAAGAGGGGATTTCCCGGCCTGCCTGTACCGAGGTCCCCAAAACTGGAGGTACTGGATACTTAGCAGGGAGCGTGCCAGGTCTTGCAGGCCCTGGAATGCGGTGTTCCGGCCATGTTTCGAGGGTTTTGAAGGCTAATCTGCCTTGTGCTGGTGCATGTGGCACAGCAACGGTGCAGCTGGGACCTGATAGTTTTGCCAGTTTCGGCCACTGCCAGCCTTGGTTAACGTTCTGCTCATGAGTCATGGTCCTGTGGGAGGGATTGTTCATGGGCCTGCACTTGCCGATGCTCGATCACCAGCGATCATCTTTCGGAGGGAGTTCATACTCCAGGGCGTATACGCCATACGGTGCCACTGCATTTGCAGAAGGTCCGACTCTCGGCTTCTGCGGGCAGCTCTGCGAAAGACCGATGGGCACCTATCAGCTGGGCAACGGCTACCGTTGCTATTCGCCAACCGCATTGCGCTTCCTGTCACCGGATCGCCACAGCCCATTCGGCAGAGGGGGGCTCAACGCATATGGCTATTGTGCTGGTGATCCAGTCAATCGGAGTGATCCTGGTGGGCGCTGGTGGGGATTGGTGAGAGATGCCGTCTTCTCGGGCCTCGTCTTTCAGGATGGGGCAAGGGATCTGCACAAAAGCCTCCTGAGCAGGGTGGAGGTGCAGGCGAAAAAGGCGCATTCGACCGATCATCGTGTACTGAACGAGGTGGCCCCTAGCCTGACGCGGCTCACCGTCGATAGTGGTGAGGTCGCCTTGGGAGGGCTTGCGTTTGCCACCAATGCGCTTCAGTTGGTGGGTGTGGCGGTAAACCCTGTTGTGGGCAGTGTGGCGGCATGGGCGGGTTTTGCGCTTTGGGGAGCCAAGAAAGCTGCCCAGTATCGTGAGGCAAGGCAAGCGCAGGATCCCTTGCACTATCTGACGCTGAGCAGCGTGAAACAGGAACAGAAAATTCCTGCGTTGTTCGGGCAAGTGAGGGAGTCAATCAACGCCGGCACGGCCTCGGATCTGTCCGAGGTAGTGATACAGCAGGCACACAATGACGTTCTTAAGGTCGCTGGTGAATTAAGGGACATGAAGTAAGTCGATCTAATCCTGCTTCATGTCTGTTGCGTTCATTGGCCGTTGAGCCGCCAATTGGTCTGAATCATGTGTTGCCTACGAGAGGGCCATGATTGGCCCTCCCAGGTTTGCAGCAGGTCGATGCTCAGTGGTCTTCGCCCTCGTCCTCATCGGAGCCATCCACCTTCATCCCCAACTCCTTGATCTTGCGCGTCAGGGTGTTGCGTCCCCAGCCCAGCAGCACCGCCGCGTCACGACGACGTCCGGCCGTATGCTTGAGCGCGGTCTCGATCATGATGCGCTCGAAGCTCGGCACGGCGCTGTCGAGCAAACTTGACTGGCCACGGGCCAGGGCCTGGTCGGCCCACTGGCGCAAGGCCTGTTCCCAGTTGGTCACGGGCGCTGCGTCCTGGGGCAGGTTGAGCAGCTCCGGCGGCAGGTCGCCGACCAGCACTTCGCGGCTGGAGGCCATCACCGTGATCCAACGACAGGTGTTCTCCAGCTGGCGCACGTTGCCCGGCCAGGGCAGGTTGCGGATGAATTCCTCGGTCTCCGGCTTGAGCAGCTTGGGTTCCACCGCCAGCTCCTGGGCGGCGCGACCTAGGAAATGGCGGGCCAGGGCCGGGATGTCCTCGCGCCGGTCCGCCAGGCGCGGTATATGGATGCGGATCACGTTGAGGCGGTGGAACAGGTCTTCACGGAACTTGCCGGCCTGCACCAGCGACTCGAGGTTCTGGTGGGTGGCGGCAATGATGCGCACATCCACCTTTACCGGCACATGGCCGCCGACCCGGTAGAACTCGCCATCGGCCAGCACCCGCAGCAGGCGGGTCTGGGTGTCGGCGGGCATGTCACCGATCTCGTCGAGGAACAGCGTGCCGCCGTCGGCCTGCTCGAAACGGCCACGACGCAGGTTGGCGGCGCCGGTGAAAGCGCCTTTCTCATGGCCGAACAGCTCGGACTCCATCAGGTCCTTGGGGATCGCCGCCATGTTCAGGGCGATGAACGGCGACGCCGCACGCGGGCTGTGACGGTGCAGGGCGTGGGCTACCAGCTCTTTACCTGTGCCGGACTCACCGTTGATCAGCACGGTGATGTTGGAGTGGCTGAGGCGACCGATGGCGCGGAACACCTCCTGCATCGCTGGCGCCTCGCCGATGATCTCGGGCGTGCGGGTCAGTGCCTGGGGCACTTCCAGGGCCTGCTGTTCCTGGGCATGCTGGTTGGCGCGCTTGACCAGTGACACCGCCTCGTCGACATCGAACGGCTTGGGCAGGTATTCGAAGGCGCCGCCTTGGTAAGAGGCCACCGCGCTGTCCAGGTCGGAGTGGGCGGTCATGATGATCACCGGCAGCCCTGGGTGCTGTTCGCGGATCTGGGCGAGCAGGTCAAGGCCGCTGGCGCCGGGCATGCGGATGTCCGAGATGATCACATCCGGTTGCTGGCGGGCCAGGCGGCCCATGACGCCGTCGGCGCTGTCGAAGCTCTGGGTGGTCATGCCTTCCTGCTGCAGGGCCTTTTCCAGGACCCAGCGGATGGAACGATCATCATCGACGATCCAGACGGTTTCACTTCGGCTCATGGGGCGTTGGCTCCTTGTTCCAGGGGCAGGTAGATCGAGAAGGTGGTGTGGCCGGGGTGGCTCTCGCACTCGATCAGGCCCTGGTGCTGGCTGATGATGTTCTGGGTGATGGCCAGGCCCAGCCCGGTACCGTCCGGGCGGCCGCTGACCATGGGATAGAAGAGGGTGTCCTGCAGTTCCGTGGGGATGCCGGGGCCGTTGTCGACGATCTCGATCCGGGCGACCAGGCGGTGGCGCACATGGCCGATGGTGAACTGGCGCACGGCGCGGCTGCGCAAGGTGATGCGGCCCAGGCGCAGCTCGTTCTGCCCGCCGATGGCCTGCATGGCGTTGCGCACGATGTTGAGCACGGCCTGGATCATCTGCTCGCGGTCGATCAGTACGTCCGGCAGGCTAGGGTCGTAGTCGCGCACCAAGGTGATGCAGCCCTGGCTCTCGGCCTCGACCAGGCTGCACACGCGCTCGAGCACTTCGTGGATGTTGGTCATGGCCAGCGACGGCAGCTTGTTCGAGCCAAGCATGCGGTCGACCAGGTTACGCAGGCGGTCGGCTTCCTCGATGATCACGTTGGTGTAGTCGCGCAGGCTTTCTTCCGGCAGTTCACGGGCCAGCAACTGGGCCGCGCCACGGATGCCGCCGAGAGGGTTCTTGATCTCGTGGGCCAGGCCGCGCACCAGCATCTTGGTGGTCTCCTGCTTGCTCAGCTGGGCCTCTTCCTTGGTGATGCGCAACAGGCGATCGCGTGGGTGCACCTCCAGCAACAGCAGGGTCTGGCCCAGGTGCAGGATGGGCGTGACGGCATAGTCGACGGTTATGGTCTGTCCGGTCAGCGAGGTCAGCTGCGCTTCACGCTTGGTGAACGGGTGCGCCTGCTCCACCGCCTGGCGCAACGAATTGAGCGCCTCGGTCGATTCGGTGAACAGCTCGCTAATGAACTGCCCGTGGCTGCGCTGGCCGCTGACGGCCAGAAGCATCTCCGCCGCCGGGTTCATGTACTCCAGGCGCAGTTCAGAATTGAGCAACAGCGTGGCCGTGGTCAGGTTGTCCAGAAGCAGACGGTGCTGTGCATCGCTGATGGTCATAAGGCGTCGTTGACCTCTTTTGGCACAGTGGCGCCCAAGGGCTCAGGCCTGGGGCGCGCACGGAAGAGTGCTGGATGCAGTGAAAATGCAAGAACCAAACCAAGGCTCCGAAAAGAAGCGGAAATTCCGGATAAAGACTCGGAAATGCGCGAATTCGAGCCAGAAAGCCTTGGTTTATCGATTCTTGTGACCCAAATTGGGGTACATGATGGGGCGGCTCGCGCAATCATGCACCAATATGGAGCATAGGGCGGTCAGCGCAATTTGCACAGCTGGGCGCTGGCGCGAACCAGGGCGAGGTGGCGCGTGGTGTCCTGGGCGCGTTGCTGCAGGGCGTCGGCCAAGTGGTTGGCGCAATTGGCCGGCGGGGTCTGGTCAAAGCGGGCGAGGGCGCTCAGCAGCTGTTCCTGCAGCAGATCCAGTTCCGGGCGCACGTCGTTGGCCAGGTCGCGGCGTGGCAGGGCTGGCGCTTGACGGGCGCGATGCCAGGTGTCGAGCAGGTGGTACTGCAGGAGCTTGTTGGCTTCGATCTGGTCGGCAAAAAAGGCCTCGACGCGTGCCGGATCCAGGTGGTGAGCGACGGCGGCCTGCCGCGCACTGGCCAATACCTGCTGCTCGCGGGCGCTGGCCTGCACCGGTTGTTGGTGATCCCACTTGTGCAGGGCGACCGCTTCGGCCAGGTCCAGGCGCCGGTCAATGGTGGCAAGCAGCTGATCCAGGGTTGGCGTGACGCTCGGTGAGGTGGCACAGCCGGATAGGGCGAAGCAGCAGGTCAGGGCGAGGGTGGTGGCACGCATGGCGATCTCCTTGGGAATGAAGCCTCGAGTGTCGCCTTTGGCTGTGTGGCGGCTAATAGGTGTTGTCCGATTATGAGGGTATGAAAAAGAAACGGCCTCCCGAGGGAGGCCGTCCTGATGTCATCGACGCGGGGCGCCGATCATATCAGCAGCTGTAGTACAGCTCGTATTCCAGCGGGTGCACGAAGGTGCGGACCTTGATCTCTTCTTCGCTCTTCAGCTCGATGAAGGCATCGATGAAGTCGTCGGAGAACACGCCGCCCTTGGTCAGGAACGCACGGCCCTTGTCCAGCTCTTCCAGGGCTTCCTTCAGGCTGCCGCACACTTGCGGGATGTCTTTCGCCTCTTCAGGCGGCAGGTCGTACAGGTTCTTGTCGGCGGCATCGCCTGGGTGGATCTTGTTCTGGATGCCGTCCAGGCCTGCCATCAGCAGGGCCGCGAAGGCCAGGTATGGGTTGGCCGACGGGTCCGGGAAGCGTGCTTCGATACGGCGGGCTTTCGGGCTACCGACGTACGGAATACGGATCGAGGCGGAACGGTTGCGAGCCGAGTAGGCCAGCATTACCGGGGCTTCGAAACCTGGGACCAGACGCTTGTAGGAGTTGGTCGAAGGGTTGGTGAAGCCGTTCAGGGCCTTGCCGTGCTTGATGATGCCGCCGATGAAGTACAGGGCGGTATCGGACAGGCCGGCATAGCCTTCGCCGGAGAAGGTGTTCTTGCCGTCTTTCCAGATCGACATGTGCACGTGCATGCCCGAGCCGTTGTCGCCGTACAGAGGCTTGGGCATGAAGGTGGCGGTACGGCCATAAGCGTCGGCAACATTGTGCACGACATACTTCAGGGCCTGCACTTCATCCGCTTTCTTGACCAGGGTGTTGAACTTGACGCCGATCTCGTTCTGGCCGGCGGTCGCCACTTCATGGTGGTGAACTTCGACGGTCTGGCCCATTTCTTCCAGGGCATTGCACATGGCAGTACGGATTTCGTGGTCGTGGTCGAACGGCGGAACCGGGAAGTAGCCGCCTTTCACGCCCGGACGGTGGCCTTTGTTGCCGCCTTCGACGTCAGCGCCGGTCATCCACGAGCCTTGCTCGGAGAAGATCTTGAACATCGAACCGGAGATGTCCGACTGGAACTTCACTTCGTCGAAGATGAAGAACTCAGGCTCTGGGCCAGCGAACACGGTGTCACCGATGCCGGTGCTCTTCAGGTACTCTTCGGCGCGCTTGGCGATGCCGCGCGGATCGCGATCGTAGCCCTGCATGCTCGACGGATCGACGATATCGCAGGTGATGATCAGGGTCGGCTCTTCGGTGAACGGGTCCAGCACGGCGGTTTCGTCGACCGGCATCAGGATCATGTCGGAGGCTTCGATGCCTTTCCAGCCAGCGATGGAGGAACCGTCGAACATCTTGCCGACTTCGAAGAAGTCTTCGTCCAGGCCATCGCGCGCCGGCATGGTCACGTGATGCTGAATGCCCTTGGTGTCCGTGAAACGCAGATCAATCCACTTGACGTCATGATCTTTGATGAGTTGAACCGACTTCGACATGTTGTCCTCCGGATGGTCTAGGGCGCAGTTGGCCGCTGCCCTGGAAAAAGGGTGTCGCTGGGCGCGGATAGTCGGCCAAGCGTACCTGCCTCACAAGGGAGCAAATTGCATGCCAGTGCCCAAAAATGGCGAGAGTGGGATGAAAGGGGGCGTTGGCGGGCATTTCTTGGAGGGGTGGAGTGTAGCTTTGCACTCATAAGATGCGTTTTTTGGTGTAACTGCACCATTGTGGTGCTTTTGTGCTGGCGTGGGCCTCATCGCGGGGCAAGCCTGCTCCCACGCAGCAGGCCGACGAGGGGTGGCGCGGCCAACATAAATCGCACCTTCTGTACAAAAGTTGCTCAAACCTTGAGCGATTTCCGCTATAATTCGCGCCCCCTATTTTCGGCAGGCCCTGTGCGCGCTGTTAAACCAATGAAACTTATCGTCAAAGTCTTCCCAGAGATCACCATCAAGAGCCGGCCGGTGCGCAAGCGCTTCATCCGTCAGCTCAGCAAGAATATCCGCAACGTGCTCAAGGATCTCGATCCTGAGCTCGCGGTCGATGGTGTCTGGGACAATCTCGAAGTGGTCACCCGCATCGAGGACGAAAAGATCCAGCGCGAAATGATTGAGCGCCTGCGCTGTACCCCGGGCATCACTCACTTCCTGCAGGTGCAGGAGTACCCACTGGGCGACTTTGACGACATCGTCGAGAAGTGCAAGCAGCACTTCGGTCACCTGCTCGCCGGCAAGTACTTCGCCGTGCGCTGCAAGCGCGGCGGCCACCACGACTTCACCTCGATGGATGTCGACCGCTATGTCGGCAGCCAACTGCGCCAGCAATGCGGCGCTGCCGGCATCGAGCTGAAGAAGCCCGAAGTGCTGGTGCGCATCGAGATCCGCGATCAGCGCCTGTACGTGATCCACAATCAGCACAACGGCATCGGTGGTTATCCGCTGGGCGCCCTGGAGCAGACCCTGGTGCTGATGTCCGGTGGCTTCGACTCCACCGTGGCGGCCTACCAGATGATGCGTCGCGGCCTGATGACGCACTTCTGCTTCTTCAACCTCGGTGGCCGCGCCCACGAACTGGGCGTGATGGAAGTGGCCCACTTCCTGTGGAAGAAGTACGGCAGCAGCCAGCGCGTGCTGTTCATCAGCGTGCCGTTCGAGGAAGTGGTCGGCGAAATCCTCAACAAGGTCGACAACAGCTACATGGGTGTCACGCTCAAGCGCATGATGCTGCGCGCGGCCGCCCGCATGGCCGACCGCCTGCAGATTGATGCCCTGGTCACCGGCGAGGCGATTTCCCAAGTCTCCAGCCAGACGTTGCCGAACCTGTCGATTATCGATTCGGCCACCGACAAGCTGGTGCTGCGCCCGCTGTTGGCCAGCCATAAGCAGGACATCATCGACCAGGCCACCGAAATCGGCACCGCCGACTTCGCCAAGCACATGCCCGAGTACTGTGGCGTGATCTCGGTAAACCCGACCACCCATGCCAAGCGTCACCGCATGGAGCACGAAGAGAAGCAGTTCGAGATGGAAGTACTGGAGCGTGCCCTGGAGCGCGCCAAGTTCATTTCCATCGACCACGTGATCGATGAACTGGGCAAGGACATCGAAGTCGAGGAAGTGGCCGAGGCGCTGCCTGGTCAGATCGTTATCGACATTCGTCACCCTGATGCCCAGGAAGACGAACCCCTGGCGCTGGACGGTATCGAAGTCCAGGCCATGCCGTTCTACGCGATCAACAGCAAGTTCAAGCACCTGGACCCCACGCGCCAGTACCTGCTGTATTGCGACAAGGGTGTGATGAGCCGTCTGCACGCACACCACCTGCTCAGTGAGGGACATGCCAATGTGCGTGTTTATCGTCCGACATAAGACGCCAGGGCTGTATGGCGGCAGCATCCGCCATCGCCCTCCCGACCGCCGGGCCCGCTGAGCCTTAAACAGTACATATTGGCCGCCTACACTGGCGGCAACCGAATCCTCTGATCGAGATACAGTTGTGATCGAAAATCTGCGTAACATCGCCATCATCGCCCACGTTGACCATGGTAAAACCACCCTGGTCGACAAACTTCTGCGCCAGTCCGGCACCCTGGAGCGTAACGAGCTCAACGACGAGCGCGTCATGGACTCCAACGATCAGGAAAAAGAGCGCGGCATTACCATTCTGGCGAAGAACACCGCCATCAACTGGAACGGCTACCACATCAACATCGTCGACACCCCCGGCCACGCCGACTTCGGTGGCGAGGTCGAGCGTGTAATGTCGATGGTCGACTCCGTGCTGCTGCTGGTCGACGCCCAGGACGGCCCGATGCCGCAAACCCGCTTCGTGACCAAGAAGGCCTTCGAAGCCGGTCTGAAGCCGATCGTCGTGATCAACAAGGTCGACCGTCCGGGCGCGCGTCCTGACTGGGTTCTGGACCAGATCTTCGATCTGTTCGACAACCTCGGCGCCACCGACGAGCAGCTGGACTTCAAAGTTGTCTACGCCTCGGCCCTGAACGGCATCGCCGGCCTGGACCACACCGAAATGGGTGAGGACATGACCGCGCTGTACCAGTCGATCGTCGACAACGTACCCGCACCGTCTGTTGACCGTGACGGCCCGTTCCAGATGCAGATCTCCGCACTGGACTACAACAGCTTCCTTGGTGTTATCGGCGTTGGCCGCATCGCCCGTGGTCGCGTCAAGCCGAACACCCCGGTTGTTGCCATCGACACCGAAGGCAAGAAGCGCAACGGTCGTATCCTCAAGCTGATGGGCCACCACGGCCTGCACCGCGTCGACGTCGAAGAAGCCCAGGCTGGCGACATCGTCTGCATCAGCGGTTTCGACGAGCTGTTCATCTCCGACACCCTGTGCGCCCCGGATACCGTCGAGGCGATGAAGCCGCTGACCGTTGACGAGCCAACCGTTTCGATGACCTTCCAGGTCAACGACTCGCCGTTCTGCGGTAAAGAAGGCAAGTTCGTCACCAGCCGTAACATCAAGGACCGCCTGGACAAAGAGCTGCTGTACAACGTTGCCCTGCGCGTTCAGGAAACCGATTCCCCTGACAAGTTCAAGGTATCGGGCCGTGGCGAGCTGCACCTGTCGGTACTGATCGAAACCATGCGCCGTGAAGGCTTCGAGATGGCCGTGGGCCGTCCTGAAGTGATCATCCGCGAAGTCGACGGCGTCAAGCAGGAGCCGTTCGAGAACGTCACCATCGACATCCCTGAAGAATCCCAGGGCAAGGTCATGGAAGAGATGGGCCTGCGTAAAGGCGACCTGACCAACATGGTTCCGGATGGCAAGGGCCGTGTTCGCCTGGAATACAACATTCCAGCCCGTGGTCTGATCGGTTTCCGTAACCAGTTCCTGACCCTGACCAACGGTGCAGGCATCCTGACCTCGATCTTCGATCGTTACGACACCATGAAGTCGGGCCAGATGTCCGGCCGCCTGAACGGTGTCCTGGTTTCGGTCGAGACCGGCAAGGCCCTGACCTACTCGCTGGAAACCCTGCAGGCTCGCGGCAAGCTGTTCGTTGAACACGGCCAGGAGATCTACAACGGTCAGATCATCGGCCTGAACAGCCGTGACAACGACCTGGGCGTGAACCCGACCAAAGGCAAGAAGCTCGACAACATGCGTGCTTCGGGCAAGGACGAAGTCATCGCCCTGGTTCCGCCGGTTCGCCACACTCTGGAACAGGCCCTGGAATTCATCCAGGACGACGAGCTGTGCGAAGTGACGCCGAAGTCGATCCGTCTGCGCAAGAAGATCCTCGATGAAGGCGAGCGTACCCGCGCTGCCAAGAAAGCCAAGAACTGAGTCATTAGTTCAGGCTGAATGAAAACGCCCCCGGTCGAAAGGCCGGGGGCGTTTTTGTTTGCCTTGAGAAATTGGGGCCGCTTTGCAGCCCCGGGATTTCACAAGCAAAGCAGGATCAGCGGGTAGCCACCTTGGGCTTGTACGCACAATACCCCGGGCGCGGCCCGATCTTGGGGTGATTGCGGCAGGTATCCGGGCGCTTGTCATAAATGGTGCACAGCCGGCTCTTGCGGTCCAGATAGAGGCAGTCGTCGTTGCTCATCCGGGTCAGGGTGAAGATCCCCGACTTCTGGTTGAAGCGTTCGATGATGCCGTCCTTCTGCAGGCGCTTGGCGATATTCTTCGGCGGCTCGTCCTTCTCGAACTCGTCCACCACGCCGATACGGATCAGATCCTTGATCTTCACCTCCACCGGCAAGGTGCAGCAGGTCGAGTGGCAGCCACCGCACATGTGGCTGGCATAGCGCTGCCAGGTCTCCAGGCGGTCGACTTCGGCGGCGGCGATCAGGGTCGGTTTCATGGTTACGGTTTTATTCTTGCAAGGGAAATCACGGTTTTGGGGCGCGCGATGATACCGGAGTTGTTCAATTTGTGAACAACCTTTTGCCGGTTTCTCCAGCGGTGGATGAAAACCGCGAACCGTCGCTGTCGCTCCGTGTCAGAGCGTCTAGGCTGAACAATCTCCCTGCGCTTTCGCCCATTTGCCCGAGGATGCCCCATGTCCCAGGAAACCGAAGCCCGTGACAAAAAGCACCATAGTGCAGAGGTGGCGGCCTTTCGCGCCGCCGTGCTGGCCAAGCTGACCTACGCGGTCGGCAAGGATCCGGAACACGCCTTCGACCACGACTGGTTCGAGGCCATCGCCCTGGCCGCCCGCGACCACATGGTCGATCACTGGATGGACCATACCCGCCAGGCCTACCGGCGCAGCCAGAAGCGCGTCTACTACCTCTCCCTCGAGTTCCTCATCGGCCGCCTGCTGTACGACAGCCTGAGCAACCTCGGCTACCTGGAGATCGCCCGCGAGGCCCTCGAAGGTCTGAACGTGGACCTGGAGCGCATCCGCCTGCTCGAGCCCGACGCGGCGCTGGGCAACGGCGGCCTGGGTCGGTTGGCGGCGTGTTTCATGGAAAGCATGTCGACCCTGGGCATCGCCGCTCATGGCTACGGCATCCGCTACGAGCATGGTTTGTTCCGCCAGGCGGTTGTCGATGGCTGGCAGCAGGAGCAGACCGAAAACTGGCTGGATTTCGGCAACCCCTGGGAGTTCGAGCGCGCCGAGGTGATCTACCCGATCAGTTTCGGCGGCAGCGTTGAAACCGTGCACGAGGGCAACGGCCAGCAGCGCCAAGTCTGGTCACCGGGCGAAACGGTGCGGGCGGTGGCCTACGACACGCCGGTGGTCGGCTGGCGCGGTTCCAGCGTCAATACCCTGCGCCTGTGGCGGGCCCGGGCCCTGGAAGAGCTGCACCTGGAGCGCTTCAACGCTGGCGACCATCTGGGCGCGGTAGCCGAGGTGGCCCGCGCCGAGAGCATCTCGCGGGTGCTGTACCCGGCCGACAGCACCGAGGCCGGCCAGGAGCTGCGCCTGCGCCAGGAGTACTTCTTCGTCTCCGCCTCGTTGCAGGATCTGCTGCGCCGCCACCTGAACATGCACAAGGATCTGCTCAACCTGCCGGACGCCGCGGCGATCCAGCTCAACGACACCCATCCGTCGATCGCCGTGGCCGAACTGATGCGCCTGTTGGTGGACCAGCACGAAATCCCCTGGGACAAGGCCTGGGCGCTGACCGTCGGAACCTTGGCCTACACCAACCACACCCTGCTCCCCGAGGCCCTGGAAACCTGGCCGGTGGCGCTGATGGAGCGCATGCTGCCGCGGCACATGCAGATCATCTACCTGATCAACGCCTACCATATCGATGCCCTGCGGGCCAAAGGCCTGCATGACTTCGACGTGCTGCGCGCGGTGTCGCTGATCGAAGAGGACAATGGCCGGCGGGTGCGCATGGGCAACCTGGCGTTTCTCGGTTCGCACAGCGTCAACGGCGTGTCGGCGCTGCACAGCAAACTGATGAAGAGCACGGTGTTCGCCGAACTGCACAAGCTCTACCCGCAGCGGATCAACAACAAGACCAACGGCATTACCTTCCGTCGCTGGCTGTACCAGTCCAACCCGCAGCTCACGGCGATGCTGATCGAGGCGCTGGGCCCCGAGGTACTGGACGATCCGGAAGGCAAGCTAAAGGGGCTGGCGCCGTTTGCCGACAAGGCCACCTTCCGCAAGCAGTTCGCCGCCCAGCGCCTGCACAGCAAGCGCGCCCTGGCCAGCATCATCCAGGACCGGCTGGGGGTGACGGTCAATCCGGAGGCGCTGTTCGACGTCCAGGTCAAGCGTATCCATGAGTACAAGCGCCAGTTGCTCAACCTGCTGCACACGGTGGCGCTGTACCAGGCGATCCGCAATGACCCCAGCACCGACTGGGTGCCGCGGGTGAAGCTCTTTGCCGGCAAGGCGGCGGCCAGTTATCACCAGGCCAAGCTGATCATCAAGCTGGCCAACGACATCGCCCGGGTGGTCAACAACGACCCCACGGTGCGTGGCCTGCTCAAGGTGGTGTTCCTGCCCAACTACAACGTCAGCCTGGCCGAGAGCATCATCCCGGCGGCGGACCTGTCCGAGCAGATCTCCACCGCCGGCTACGAGGCGTCCGGTACCAGCAACATGAAGTTCGGACTCAATGGCGCGCTGACCATCGGCACCCTGGATGGCGCCAATGTCGAGGTGTGCGAGCAGGTGGGCGCCGAGAACATGTTCATCTTCGGCCTGACCGCCCAGCAGGTGGAGGCACGCAAGCGCAGCGGCGATTTCGGCGCCGCCGCGGCGATCGCCGCCTCCCATCGCCTGGGTGATGTGCTGCAGGCGATCCGCAGCGGGGTGTTCTCGCCGGACGACCCGGCGCGCTATGCCGGATTGGTGGATGGATTGATCGCCTATGACCGCTTTCTGGTATGCGCCGACTTTGATGCCTACTGGGACGCCCAGCGACGGGTCGAGGAGCTGTGGCACGCCCCGCAGGACTGGTGGCGCATGGCGGTGCTCAATACCGCGCGGATGGGTTGGTTCTCGTCGGATCGGACCATCCGCGAGTATGCCTCCGAGATCTGGAAGGCGTTGGATTGAGGTCCATCGCGGGGCAAGTCGGGCCGCCGCGATGGCTTAAACCGACCACCGGCCGGCAGCTTGCTGAACTCAACCCCACCCGACGAGTCTCTTTGCTCGCTAGCCCGCCACTCTCCCTGTAAACTGCGGGGGTTTTCTCCCCCTATTCCTTTCGGAGCCATACATGTCCCGCGTTACCCTGAGTCGCTATCTGATTGAGCAGACCCGCAGCAACAATACCCCTGCCGATCTGCGCTTCCTGATCGAGGTGGTGGCGCGTGCGTGCAAGGAGATCAGCCACCACGTGTCCAAGGGCGCCCTGGGCGGCGTGCTGGGCAGCATGGGCACCGAAAACGTCCAGGGCGAAGTGCAGAAGAAGCTCGACGTGATCTCCAACGACATCCTGCTCGAGGCCAACGAGTGGGGCGGCCACCTGGCCGGCATGGCGTCCGAAGAGATGGACAACGCCTACCAGATCCCGGGCAAATACCCGAAAGGCGCCTACCTGCTGGTCTTCGACCCGCTGGACGGCTCGTCGAACATCGACGTCAACGTTTCGGTCGGCACCATCTTCTCGGTACTGCGTTGCCCTAACCAGTACCTGAGCCAGAACGAAAGCCTGAACGAGAATGCCTTCCTGCAGCCAGGCACCGAGCAGGTTGCCGCCGGTTACGCCATCTACGGCCCGCAGACCATGCTGATCCTGACCCTGGGCAACGGCGTCAAGGGCTTCACCCTGGACCGCGAACTGGGCAGCTTCGTCCTGACCCACGAGAACATTCGCGTTCCGGAAACTACCGCCGAATTCGCCATCAACATGTCCAACCAGCGTCACTGGGAGGCCCCGGTGCAGCGCTACGTGGGCGAGCTGCTGGCCGGCGAGACCGGTCCGCTGAAGAAGAACTACAACATGCGCTGGATCGCCTCGATGGTGGCTGACGTGCACCGTATCCTGACCCGTGGCGGCCTGTTCATGTACCCGCGCGACGCCCGCGAGCCGAGCAAGCCGGGCAAGCTGCGCCTGATGTACGAGGCCAATCCGATGTCGTTCATCATCGAACAGGCCGGTGGCGCGTCCACCAACGGTTACGAGCGCATCCTCGACATCAAGCCGCAGAGCCTGCACCAGCGCGTGTCGGTGATCCTCGGCTCGAAGGAAGAGGTCGAGCGCGTCACCGCCTACCACAAGGAGTAAGTCATGCTCGCACCTTGGCAGCCGTTGCTGGAGTGGTGGTTCGGTTGGGGCACGAGTGCCCAGGCCGTGGCTGACGAGAAGAACACGCTGTGGTTCGGCAAGCATCACGACGCCGATGCCCAGGCGCTGTTCGGCGACCTGGTCGAGCAAGCCCTGGCGGGTGGGCTCGACGAGTGGCAGCAGAGCCCCCAGGGCTGGCTCGGGCTGCTGCTGCTGCTGGATCAGTTGCCGCGCATGATCTATCGCGACACGCCGCGTGCCTTCGAGGGTGACCGGCGTGCCCAGGTAGTGGCCATGCAGGGGTTGCAGAAGGGCTGGGACTATCAGCTGCTGCCGATCCAGCGGGTGTTCGTGCTGCTTGTGCTGGAGCATGCCGAGGTGCTGGACTGGCAGAACCTGTGCGTCGAGCGTTACCAGACCTTGCTGGACGAGCAGCCCGAGGCCAACCGCCGGTTGTTCGAAGGCTTCCTCGACTATGCCGAGCAGCATCAGCGGGTGATCGCCCGCTTCGGGCGCTTCCCGCACCGCAACCTGGTGCTGAACCGCCCGAGCACCAGCGAGGAGATGGACTTCTTGCTGGAGCCGGGTTCCCGCTTCTGAATAGCCGGGCCTGCTGCGCAGGCCTTTCGCGACACGAGGCCGCTCCTACAGGGAGTCGCATCCCCCTGTAGGAGCGGCCTTGTGTCGCGATGGGCCGCAAAGCGGCCCCCAGGGCCTTCGAATCAGATCCTGAAACTGCCCACCAGATGCTTCAACCGCTCGACCTGATGTTCCAGGTCGGTGCAGGCACGCAAGGTGCTCTGCAGGTTCTGCACCCCTTCCTGGTTCAGCGTATTGATCTCGGTGATGTCGACATTGATCGACTCGACCACGGCCGTCTGCTCTTCGGTGGCGGTGGCCACCGACTGGTTCATGCCGTCGATCTCGCCGATGCGCTGGGTGACGCTGCCAAGGCGTTCGCCGGCCTGGTTGGCGATGCCCACGCTGCGGTCGCTGTGCTGCTGGCTCTGGTTCATGGTGCTCACGGCCACCTGGGCGCCGGCCTGCAGCTCTTCGATCAGGCGCTGCACCTGCTGCGCCGAGTCCTGGGTCCGGTGGGCCAGGTTACGCACCTCGTCCGCGACCACCGCGAAGCCGCGCCCGGCCTCGCCGGCGCGGGCGGCCTCGATAGCGGCGTTGAGCGCCAGCAGGTTGGTCTGCTGCGAGATGCCACTGATCACATCGAGGATCTGGCCGATGTTCGCCGTATGGTTGTTCAACGTCTCGATATTGCCGCTGGCGTCGCTGATGCGCGCCGACAGTTGGTTCATCACGTTGATGGTCTCGCCGACCACCTGCTGGCCTTCCTCGGCCAGGCCACGGGCGGCGCTGGAGTGCTGCGAGGCGAGGGCGGCGTTCTGGGCGATTTCCTGGGCGGCGGCACCCAGCTGGTTGATCGCCGCGGCCACGCTGCTGGTGCGGCTCGACTGCTGGTCGGCGTTGTGGATCGAGGCGTTGGAGGCGTTGACCACCTGGCTGGCCACGGCATTCACCTGGCCGGTGGCCGAGGCCACTTCGCGGATCGACTCATGGATCCGTTCGACGAAGCGGTTGAACGACTGCGCCAGGCTGCCGAACTCGTCCTGGGCGTGGATGTTCAGGCGTCGGGTCAGGTCGCCCTCGCCCTCGGCGATATCGCGCATGGCGCGGCCCATGACGTGCAGCGGCTCCATCAGCACGCGGATGAGCAGGCCGAGCAGGGCGATGATCACCACCACCGCGATCAGCGTCGCCACCAGCGCCGAGGTGCGCAGCTCGCCGAGCATGGCGAACGCCGCGTCCTGGTCCAGCACCAGCGCCACGTACCAGTCCGCCGACGGCACGCCGTCGACATGGGTGAAACTGATGAACTGCCGGCGGCCTTCGACCTCGACCTCTTTCAGGCCGCTGCCGATGCGCAGGTCGTTGCCGGGGTAGACATCGGCCAGGGTCTTGAGCGCCAGCTCGCCCTTGGGATGGATGAGCACCTTGCCTTCGCCGTTGACGATGAAGGCATGGCCGCGACCGCCGAAGTCCAGGGTGTTGATCAGGTTGCTGATGGTCTGCAAGTCGGTGTCGACACCGCTCACACCAATCATGCGCCCGCCCTGTTGCACCGGGGTGGCCAGGGTGATCACCAGCTTGCCGGCCGAGACCGAGATGTACGGCTCGGTGACGATGGTCTGGCCCGCCGCGCTGGCCGCTTTGTACCAGCCGCGCACGCGCGGGTCGTAGTCGGCGGCGCGGTTGCCCACCGGCACCGACTGCATGCTGCCGTCCTGGCCGCCGAAGTAGGTGAGGATGAAGTTGGCGCTGTACACCGGCAGCGCCAGGATGCGCTCAAGGCTGCCCTTGGCCGGGCCGTCGACGGCGATCTGCTGGGCCACCGAGTTCACCAGCTGGATGCGGCTGTCGAGCCAGGTTCGGATGTTGCCCGCGGTCAGGTTGCCCAGTGACTGCAACGTCGATTCGGTGTCGCTGCGTAGCGACTGGCGCTGCCGGTAGTCGTTGAACAGAACGAAACAGGTAAAGGCGACGGCCACCACGAGGGCGGCGGCCAGCAGGATCTTGTGGCTGAACTTGAGGTTCTTGGTCATTTTTCTTGGAATCTGCGCACGGGCACGAAGGGGAGGGGTGCGGCAAAAGGCCACACCACCGCTCTATGTCGACGCGCAGGAATAAAACATTAATCGTTTGCGCGCCAGGCGACCAACGGCGCACAACGAAACCTGGCCTGCCAGGGAACCACGGAGCCTTTTTCCCTTCTAAGCTCCCTGCAGGCCCTCGTACCTGCGTATCCACCTCCAGGAGTGTCCCTTCATGTCGTTGCGTTCCCTCGCCCTGTTGTCCTTGTGCGTCGTCCTGACCGCCTGCAGCAAGATCAACCAGGAAAACTATTCCAAGCTCAAGGCCGGCATGAACAAGGCTGAGGTCGAGCAACTGCTCGGTTCGCCCAAGGAGTGCTCCGGCGCGCTGGGCATGAGCAGTTGCACCTGGGGTGACGAGAAGAGCTTCATCAGCGTGCAGTACGCGGCGGACAAGGTCCTGATGTATTCCGGGCAGGGCCTCAAATGAGGCGTCTGCACCTGCTGCTGGGCGTGTGCCTGGTGATGCTGCTCGGTGGCTGCGCCACCTCGGCCACCGACCCGCTGGCGCCGAAGACCGCAGGTGCGGTCGACCTCAAGCGTTACCAGGGCAAATGGTTCGAACTGGCGCGTCTGCCGATGAAGTACCAAGATGGCTGCGCCCAATCCGAAGCCCACTACAACCTCAAGCCCGACGGCACGGTCGGCGTGCTCAACCGCTGCCGCACCCTGGGCGATGAGTGGCTGCGCGCCGAAGGCCATGCCACGCCGCAGGAGGCCGGGCACACCGACAAGCTGTGGGTGGAGTTCGACAATTGGTTCACCCGGCTGGTGCCCGGCGTGGCCAAGGGTGATTACTGGATTCTGTTCGTAGACGAACGCTACCGCACGGCGATTGTCGGCAGCCCGGATCGCAAGTACCTGTGGATTCTTTCACGTACGCCTTCGCTGCCGGCCTGGGAGCGCGAGAACCTGTTGGCCAAGGCGAGGCAGCAGGGGTATGACACCAATCGGTTGATCTGGCGCACGCCTGACAAGCAGATTGTCGTCCGGCATTGAGCAGCAGACTGACGCGGTCCCTGCAGGAGCGGCCTTGTGTCGTGATAGGGGTGCGAAGCGCCCCCAGGATTTCAGTGTCAATGCACATATCGCCGGGTCCGCTATGCGGCCCTTTCCGACCGGTCCGACGCCTCGGCAAGGCCGCTCAGAGCCGGCGTTCAGGCTAGAAGCTGGCGCAGGACTGCCGCAAACGCCACCGCGCTTTCCTCTTCCTGCCCATGACGCCCCTGGCGCACCACCCACTGCCCGTTGACCATCACATCGCGCACCTGGCGGTCGCCGCCGGCGAACAGCCAGCGGTTCAGGATCGCATCGCCTTCGGCCACGGCCAGGTATGGATCCTGCCCATCGAGCACCAGCCAGTCCGCGCGCTTGCCCACGGCGAGTTCGCCGATCGGCTGCCCCAGCGCCTGGGCACCGCCCATCAGCGCGGCATCGTAGAGCGTGCGGCCCACCATTGGCTGGTCGGCGCGATACAGCCGGTTGCGGCGCTGGTCGCGCAGGCGCTGGCCATACTCCAACCAGCGCAACTCCTCGACCACGCTGAGCGACACATGGCTGTCCGAGCCGATGCCCATGCGTCCGCCCTGGGCCAGGTAGTCCACCGCCGGGAAGATTCCATCGCCCAGGTTCGCCTCGGTGGTCAAGCAGAGCCCGGCCACCGCGCCGCTGCGGGCCATGGCGGCGACTTCGTCGGCTTCGGCGTGGGTGGCGTGTACCAGGCACCAGCGCTGATCCACCTCGACATGCTCGTATAGCCACTGCAGCGGACGGCGGCCACTCCAGGCCAGGCAGTCATCGACTTCCTTCTGCTGCTCGGCAATGTGGATATGAATAGGGCAGGCCGCATTGCTGGCGCCCAGCACATCGGCGATCTGGCCCGGCGTCACCGCGCGCAGGGAATGGAAGCACAGCCCCAGTGCTTGCGCCGGTTGTTGCGCCAGCAAGGGTGCAAGCTGCTGCTGCAGGCGCAGGTACTGCTCGGTGGAATTGATGAAACGTCGCTGACCGTCGTTGGGCGCCTGGCCACCGAAGCCGGAATGGCTGTACAGCACCGGTAGCAAGGTCAGGCCGATACCGCTGGCGCTGGCGGCGGCGCTGATGCGGCGCGACAGCTCGGCAGGGTCGGCATAGGCCTGGCCATTCTGGTCATGGTGCACGTAATGGAACTCGGCCACCGAGGTGTAGCCGGCCTTGAGCATCTCGATGTACAGCTGGCGGGCGATCACCTGCAACTGCTCCGGGGTGATCCGGCCGACCAGGCGGTACATCAGCTCGCGCCAGGTCCAGAAGCTGTCGTTGGGATTGCCGGCCACTTCCGCCAGCCCTGCCATGGCCCGCTGGAACGCGTGCGAGTGCAGGTTGGGCATGCCCGGTAGCAACGGCCCGGCCAGGCGCTCGGCGCCATCGGCGCTGGCATCGGCCTCGATCGAGGCCAGTCGGCCGTCGGCGGCGACCTCCAGGCGGACATTGCGGGCCCAGCCCGAGGGCAGCAGGGCGCGTTCGGCGAAGTAGGCGGACATCGGTGAAATCCTGTTATTGTTAACTTGTATATACATATACAGCCGTTTGCCTGCCGGGTAAACTCCGGCAAGCTACCGTTCACTCCAACCGCACAAGGATTCAACGCCGTGCCGACACCTCCTGTCTCCGCGCTGGTTGCCCAGATGGGCGAAGGGCCGGCGCCGCTCTACGCCCGGGTGAAACAGATGATCATCCAGCAGATCGAGAGCGGCAGCTGGCCGCCTCATCACCGGGTGCCTTCCGAGAGCGAACTGGTCAGCGAGCTGGGCTTCAGCCGCATGACCATCAACCGCGCCCTGCGCGAACTGACCGCCGAAGGCCTGCTGGTGCGCATGCAGGGCGTCGGCACTTTCGTCGCCGAGCCCAAGAGCCGCTCGGCACTGTTCGAGGTCAACAACATCGCCGACGAGATCGCCGGCCGTGGCCACCAGCATAGCTGCCAGGTGATTACCCTGGCCGAGGAGGCCGCCGGTTCCGAGCGCGCCCTGGCCCTGGACATGCGCGAAGGCCAGCGGGTGTTCCATTCGCTGATCGTGCATTACGAGAACGGCGTGCCGGTGCAGATCGAGGACCGCTACGTCAACGCGGCCATCGCTCCGGATTACCTCAAGCAGGATTTCACCCTGCAGACGCCTTACGCCTATCTATCGCAGGTCGCGCCGCTTACCGAAGGCGAGCACGTGGTCGAGGCCATCCTCGCCGAGCCTGAAGAATGCACGCTGTTGCAGATCGAGCGGGGCGAACCTTGCCTGCTGATCCGCCGCCGCACCTGGTCGGGGCGCCAGCCGGTGACCGCCGCGCGCCTGATCCACCCCGGTTCCCGCCATCGCCTTGAAGGACGATTCAGCAAATGACTCAGTTGCAGTTGTTGCGCGCCCGGGATTATCCGCGCATGCCTTGGAAGAACGGTGGTGGCTTCACCGAAGAGATCACCCGCGATGCCGGCGACAGCCTGGACGGTTTTGGCTGGCGCTTGTCGATTGCCGATATCGAGGAGTCCGGTGGCTTTTCCAGCTTTGCCGGGTACCAGCGGATCATCACCGTGTTGCAAGGCGACGGCATGCGGTTGCTGGTCGATGGCCAGGCCAGCCGGCCGCTGCTGCCGTTCGATGCGTTTGCCTTCAGTGGCGAGAGCCAGGTCAGTTGCAAGCTGCTGGGCGGGGCGATTCGAGATTTCAATCTGATCTACGCGCCGCAGCGGTATCGGGCTCGGTTGCAGTGGTTCGATGGCGGCAACCGCGTGTTCAGTTCGGCGTCGACGCTGTTGCTGTTTGCCGCCGGCACTCATGTCGAGGTGAGGTTGGCTGGGGAAGAGACGCAGCAGCTTGGGCGGTATGACTGCCTGCGGATCGATGGCAACGAGGGGTTGCTGGAAATGGATATGCAGGGGCGATTCTGCCTGATCGAACTCACTTCGCGTTGAAATAACTGGGGCCGCAAAGCGGCCCCAGTTATTTCAGCCGCTCAGCGGATAGGTCTGATTTTTTTGGTTGTCCATGCTTGTACATACAAGTAAAGGTGTGTTTGTATATTGAGCACGACATACCCGCCCGCGGACGACCGCAGAGGACCTCTCCCGTGACTGACAACAACAAATACCGTGACGTAGAAATCCGTGCCCCGCGTGGCAACAAGCTGACCGCCAAGAGCTGGCTGACCGAAGCCCCGCTGCGCATGCTGATGAACAACCTCGACCCGCAGGTCGCCGAAAACCCGAAAGAGCTGGTGGTGTACGGCGGCATCGGCCGCGCCGCGCGCAACTGGGAGTGCTACGACAAGATCGTCGAGACCCTGACCCGTCTGGAAGACGACGAAACCCTGCTGGTGCAGTCGGGCAAGCCGGTCGGCGTGTTCAAGACCCACAGCAACGCCCCACGCGTGCTGATCGCCAACTCCAACCTGGTGCCGCACTGGGCCAACTGGGAACACTTCAACGAGCTGGATGCCAAGGGCCTGGCCATGTACGGCCAGATGACCGCCGGCAGCTGGATCTACATCGGCAGCCAGGGCATCGTCCAGGGTACCTACGAAACCTTCGTCGAAGCCGGCCGCCAGCACTACAACGGCAGCCTGAAAGGCAAGTGGGTACTGACCGCCGGCCTCGGTGGCATGGGCGGTGCCCAGCCACTGGCCGCCACCCTGGCCGGTGCCTGCTCGCTGAACATCGAGTGCCAGCAGAGCCGCATCGATTTCCGCCTGGAAACCCGCTACGTCGATGAGCAAGCCAAGGACCTCGATGACGCCCTGGCGCGCATCGCCAAGTACACCGCCGAAGGCAAGGCCATCTCCATCGCCCTGCACGGCAACGCCGCCGAAATCCTGCCGGAGCTGGTCAAGCGTGGCGTGCGCCCGGACATGGTCACCGACCAGACCAGCGCCCATGACCCGCTCAACGGCTACCTGCCAGCCGGCTGGACCTGGGAGCAATACCGCGACCGCGCGCAGACCGACCCGGCTGCGGTGGTCAAGGCCGCCAAGCAATCGATGGCCGTCCACGTCAAGGCCATGCTCGACTTCCAGAAGCAAGGCATCCCGACCTTCGACTACGGCAACAATATTCGTCAGATGGCCAAGGAAGAGGGCGTGGCCAACGCCTTCGATTTCCCGGGCTTCGTTCCGGCCTACATCCGCCCACTGTTCTGCCGCGGCGTCGGCCCGTTCCGCTGGGCCGCGCTGTCCGGCGACGCCGAGGACATCTACAAGACCGACGCCAAGGTCAAGGAACTGATCCCGGACGACGCCCACCTGCACCGCTGGCTGGACATGGCCCGCGAGCGCATCAGCTTCCAGGGCCTGCCGGCACGTATCTGCTGGGTCGGCCTGGGCCTGCGCGCCAAGCTTGGCCTGGCGTTCAACGAAATGGTGCGCAGCGGCGAGCTGTCGGCGCCAGTCGTCATCGGCCGTGACCACCTGGACTCGGGCTCGGTGTCCAGCCCCAACCGCGAGACCGAAGCCATGCGCGACGGCTCCGACGCGGTCTCCGACTGGCCGCTGCTCAACGCCCTGCTCAACACCGCGGGCGGCGCCACTTGGGTTTCGCTGCACCACGGCGGTGGCGTGGGCATGGGCTTCTCCCAGCACTCGGGCATGGTCATCGTCTGCGACGGTACCGATGAAGCCGCCGAGCGTATCGCCCGCGTGCTGACCAACGACCCGGGGACCGGCGTCATGCGCCACGCCGATGCCGGCTACCAGATCGCCATCGACTGCGCCAAGGAGCAGGGCCTGGACCTGCCGATGATCACCGGCTGATCGCCGCGCTTTGGATCGCACCCTGTACGGGTGATACTGAACAACAAGAAGGGGCCCTGCGTGGCCCCAAGCGATTGGAGTAGCGAAGTGACCGAATTGACCCTCAAGCCCGGCACCCTGACCCTGGCCCAACTGCGCGCCATCCACGCCGCCCCCGTGCGCCTGCAGCTGGACGCCAGCGCCGCACCGGCCATCGACGCCAGTGTCGCCTGCGTCGAGCAGATCATCGCCGAAGACCGCACCGCCTACGGCATCAACACCGGTTTTGGCCTGCTGGCCTCGACCCGCATCGCCAGCCACGACCTGGAGAACTTGCAGCGCTCGCTGGTGCTGTCCCACGCCGCCGGGATCGGCGCGCCGCTGGACGACGACCTGGTGCGGCTGATCATGGTGCTGAAGATCAACAGCCTCAGCCGTGGCTTCTCCGGCATTCGCCGTAAAGTCATCGACGCGCTGATCGCCCTGGTCAACGCAGAAGTCTATCCACACATTCCGCTCAAGGGCTCGGTCGGCGCTTCCGGCGACTTGGCCCCGCTGGCGCACATGTCGCTGGTGCTGCTGGGCGAGGGCAAGGCGCGCTACAAAGGGCAGTGGCTGTCTGCCACCGAAGCCCTGGCCGTTGCCGGCCTCGAGCCGCTTACCCTGGCCGCGAAGGAAGGCCTGGCCTTGCTCAATGGTACCCAGGCGTCCACCGCCTACGCCCTGCGCGGCCTGTTCCAGGCCGAAGACCTTTATGCTGCGGCCATCGCCTGTGGCGGCCTGACCGTGGAAGCGGCACTGGGCTCGCGTTCGCCGTTCGATGCGCGCATCCATGCCGTGCGTGGCCAACGTGGCCAGATCGACACCGCCGCCTGCTTCCGCGATCTGCTGGGCGACTCCAGTGAAGTGTCGCTGTCGCACAAGAACTGCGACAAGGTCCAGGACCCGTACTCCCTGCGCTGCCAACCACAGGTCATGGGCGCCTGCCTGACCCAGATCCGCCAGGCCGCCGAAGTCTTGGGCATCGAAGCCAACGCCGTATCGGACAACCCGCTGGTGTTCGCCGCCGAAGGTGACGTGATCTCCGGTGGCAACTTCCACGCCGAGCCCGTGGCCATGGCCGCCGACAATATTGCCCTGGCCATTGCCGAGATCGGTTCGCTGAGCGAGCGGCGCATCTCGCTGATGATGGACAAGCACATGTCCCAGCTGCCGCCGTTCCTGGTGGAAAACGGCGGGGTCAACTCCGGCTTCATGATCGCCCAGGTCACCGCCGCCGCGCTGGCCAGCGAGAACAAGGCGCTGTCGCACCCGCACAGCGTCGACAGCCTGCCGACTTCGGCCAACCAGGAAGACCACGTGTCGATGGCCCCGGCCGCCGGCAAGCGTTTGTGGGAAATGGCCGAGAACACCCGTGGCGTGCTGGCCATCGAATGGCTGGGCGCCTGCCAGGGCTTGGACCTGCGCAAGGGGCTAAAGACCTCGGTCAAGCTCGAACAAGCGCGCCAGGCGCTGCGCAAGGACGTGCCGCACTATGACCGTGACCGTTTCTTCGCGCCGGATATCGAAGTGGCGTCCGAGCTGCTGGCCAAAGGTACCTTGACCGGCCTGCTGCCGGCTGGGGTCCTGCCTAGCCTGTAATGCCGCTGGGGCCGCTGTGCGGCCCTTTCGCCGGCAAGCCGGCTCCCACGCAGGTGTGCCGCATGCGCCCTGTGGGAGCCGGCTTGCCGGCGATGGGCTGCGTAGCAGCCCCCTCATTCTCACGACCAGAACAACAATAAGGACGTGACATGCAACAAGCTCAAGGTCTCAAGCGCGGGCTGTCGGCCCGGCATATCCGTTTCATGGCGCTCGGTTCGGCAATCGGTACCGGGCTTTTCTACGGTTCGGCCTCGGCCATCCAGATGGCCGGCCCGGCCGTGCTGCTGGCCTACCTGATCGGCGGCGCTGCCGTGTTCATGGTCATGCGCGCCCTCGGCGAGATGGCCGTGCACAACCCGGTGGCCGGCTCTTTCGGCCACTACGCCAGCACCTACCTCGGCCCGATGGCCGGCTTCATCCTGGGCTGGACCTACGCCTTCGAGATGGTCATCGTCGCCATCGCCGATGTCACCGCCTTCGGTATCTACATGGGCTTCTGGTTCCCCGAGGTCGCCCGCTGGATCTGGGTGCTGGGTATCGTCTTCCTGATTGGCGGCCTGAACCTGTGCAACGTGCGGGTCTTCGGCGAGATGGAGTTCTGGCTGTCGCTGCTCAAGGTCGGCGCCATCGTCGCGATGATCCTCGCGGGCCTGGGCATCATGGCCTTTGGCTTCAGCCAGGTGGGCACCGGGCACGCGGTCGGGGTGAGCAATCTGTTCGACCATGGCGGCTTCATGCCCAATGGCGTCAGTGGCCTGATCGCCTCGTTCGCGGTGGTGATGTTCGCCTTCGGCGGCATTGAGATCATCGGCGTCACCGCCGGCGAGGCGAAAGATCCTCAGCGGGTCATCCCCAAGGCGATCAACGCCGTGCCGCTGCGCATCCTGCTGTTCTATGTGCTCACCCTGTTCGTGCTGATGTGCCTGTACCCGTGGCCGCAGATCGGCAGCCAGGGCAGCCCGTTCGTGCAGATCTTCAGCAACCTTGGGATCGGCTCGGCCGCGGCCGTGCTCAATATCGTGGTGATCTCGGCGGCGATCTCGGCAATCAACAGCGACATCTTCGGCGCCGGGCGCATGATGTATGGCCTGGCCCAGCACGGCCAGGCGCCGCGTGGCTTCGGCAAACTGTCGAAACACGGCGTACCGTGGATGACCGTGGTGGTGATGGGCGCGGCGCTGCTGATCGGCGTGCTGCTCAACTACCTGATCCCGGAAAACGTGTTCCTGCTGATCGCCTCGATCGCCACCTTTGCCACGGTATGGGTGTGGCTGATGATCCTGGTCACCCAGGTTGCCATGCGTCGCAGCATGAGCCGCGAGGAGGTCGCCCAGCTCAAGTTCCCGGTACCGTTCTGGCCCTATGGCCCGGCCCTGGCCATTGCCTTCATGGTGTTCATCTTCGGTGTGCTCGGCTACTTCCCTGACACCCAGGCGGCGTTGATCGTCGGCGTGATCTGGGTGGTGTTCCTGGTGGCGTCCTACCTGCTGTGGTGCAAGCCGCGCGCCGGTGGTGGCGAGCCGGCCCGGGAGCCTGCCGAGCTGCATCGCTGAATTAGAAAGGAGATCCTGATGAGAACCCTCTGGCAGCACTGCCACGCCGCGACCATGACCGATGGTCGCTACGCGGTCATCGAGGACGCGGCGATCGTCACCAGCGCTGGCCTGATCGAGTGGATCGGCCCCCGCGCTGACGTGCCTTCGGTCGCGGCCGACCGCGTCGTCGACCTGGGCGGCGCCTGGCTCACCCCCGGGCTGATCGACTGCCATACCCACGCGGTATTTGGCGGCAACCGCAGCGGCGAATTCGAGCAGCGCCTGCAGGGCGTGAGCTATGCCGAGATCGCTGCCCAGGGCGGCGGTATCGCCAGCACCGTGCGGGCCACCCGCGCCGCCAGCGAGGACGAGCTGCTGGCCAGTGCCCGCCAGCGGGTCCAGGCGCTGATGCGCGACGGCGTGACCACGATCGAGATCAAGTCCGGCTATGGCCTGGACCTCGAGAACGAACGCAAGATGCTGCGCGTCGCCCGGCGCCTGGGCGAGGAGCTGCCGGTGACTGTACGCAGCACCTGCCTGGCTGCCCACGCCCTGCCGCCGGAATACGCGGGCAAGGCAGATGATTACATCGATCATATCTGCGAGCAGATGCTCCCGGCGCTGGCTGCCGAGGGGCTGGTGGACGCGGTGGACGCTTTCTGCGAGCACCTGGCGTTCTCCCCGGCTCAGGTCGAGCGCCTGTTCATCAAGGCGCGCGAGTTGGGGCTGCCGGTCAAGCTGCACGCCGAGCAGCTGTCTTCGCTGCACGGCTCGAGCCTGGCGGCGCGCTACCAGGCGCTGTCGGCCGACCACCTGGAGTTCATGACCGAGGAAGACGCCATCGCCATGGCCGAGGCCGGTACCGTTGCCGTGCTGTTGCCTGGGGCGTTCTACTTCCTGCGCGAAACCCAGCTGCCACCGATGGACGCCCTGCGCCGGCACGGCGTGAAGATCGCCCTGGCCAGCGACCTCAATCCCGGGACTTCACCGGGGCTGTCGCTGCGCCTGATGCTGAACATGGGTTGCACCTGTTTCCGCATGACCCCGGAAGAAGCGCTGGCCGGCGTCACCGTTCACGCCGCCACGGCGCTGGGGCTGGGCGACAGCCACGGCTCGCTGGAAGTGGGCAAGGTGGCGGACTTCATCGCCTGGCAGATCGAACGCCCGGCCGACCTCAGCTACTGGCTCGGCGGCGACCTGCCCAAGCGTGTGGTGCGCCTGGGCCATGAGATATCCAATTGAGCGAGGCTACATGGACAAGGTATTGAGTTTCCACCAGGGCCGCCTGCCCCTGCTGATCAGCATGCCCCACGCCGGGCTGGGTCTGACGCCGGCCGTGCGTGAAGGCCTGGTTGACCAGGCACGCAGCCTGCCAGACACCGACTGGCACATTCCACGCCTGTACGACTTCGCCCGTGACCTGGGCGCCAGTGTGGTGGCGGCCGAATATTCGCGTTTCGTCATCGACCTGAACCGCCCGGATGACGACAAGCCGCTGTACGCCGGCGCCACCACCGGCCTGTATCCGGCGACATTGTTCGACGGCAAGCCATTGTTCAGGGAAGGCCAGGTGCCCTCCGTTGAGGAGCGGGCAACGTACCTGGAAGAGATCTGGCGCCCCTACCACGACACGATACGTCGCGAGCTGGACCGTCTGCGTGCCGAGTTCGGTTATGCACTGCTCTGGGATGCCCACTCGATCCGTTCACATATACCCCACCTGTTCGATGGCAAGTTGCCGGACTTCAACCTGGGTACTTTCAATGGTGCCAGTTGCCACCCGGAGCTGGCCGAGCGGTTGCAGACTGCATGTGCCCAAGCCAAAGGCTACAGCCATGTCCTCAATGGCCGTTTCAAGGGCGGGCACATTACCCGGCATTACGGCGACCCGGGTAACGATATTCATGCCGTGCAGTTGGAGCTGGCGCAGTGCAACTACATGAATGAAACCGAGCCATTTGCCTACCGCGAAGACCTGGCCCAACCGACGCAGAAGGTATTGACGCAGCTTTTGCAGGCCCTTCTGGATTGGGGCAATGAACGGTACAGGCGCTGAAGTTTTCCTGTGAAGTTGGCGACGCGCCGCGGGCCATGTGCGTCGCCAGTTCAAGCAGTTAATCAGTTGTTGATCTGCGCTATTGTGAGCTCACGCAACAGCTCCTGCTCCTCCAGATCCCTATCATTTTGCAATCTCTGTTGCAGGCTTAGCTCCTCCCCAAGCGAATGATCCTTGTTGGCCAGCTCAAGCACCTGCTGGCGGAAACGGGTTTCAATTTCAGCGAAGCGGTCGGCATGTTCGGCTCGCAGGCGTGCAACCCAGTCCGTATTTGCCAACATATAGTCGACCAGAGCATCGCTCAGTTCACTTTTGCGAACGTTTTCCAGCACTTGCGACAATTCATTAGGCGCCAGATTCGCGGCACTTCGAAAACGCATGCTGTCGGCAAGTGGAAGGTCAAGTTCCTTGGCCAGCTCCCGCCGGTAGGCCAGTCGCACCGAAACCCGGTCACCCGGGCCGGATCGCTGGCTGGCCAGTTTCTCCAGCTGTTCGACCCTGAACAGCTGCAATAGACGCCGGCGTAACGTTTGCAAGGTATCGCCAGCCTCGATGATCAGGCGCTGCCCCATCAGGTACAACTCGATATTGTTGAACTCCTGCAATGCGCCATCGTGGCAAGTCTGCGAGCCTGTTTCAGGGTCGGGCAATGCGGCTGCGGCAATATTTTCCATGAGCGGGCGCTCATCCTGGTTGCTTGCGGCTACCACCAGCATCATGCGCACGCGCTCGCAGAAGCTGGCTTGTGTGTTCGGGTCGACGTAGGGCGCAGCATTGCGCAAACGGCCTGCCAGGCGCAGCAGGTCGCTGCCTTCGAGCATGTCCCAGCAGTCGCGCAAGGCCTCGTTCTGCGCATCGTTGCCAAGCATCCACTCTTCAAGCCTGGGTTTATCGTCGCCCAGTAGCGGGAAGTGAGGGTGATCCAGTGAGCCTTCGCTCGATGAGTCGTCAAGCATCAGGTTGTCCGGGATATCCAGGGCGAAGGAATAACTGTGCTGGCTGTCCGAGAGCGCACGCACCCGAAGAATGGTTTCCAGTGGCAAAGGGTTGTCGAACAAGGCAATCGAAGAAATAGGCATGGAGTTGCCCAGGTTCGAGAGGATGTGCTCTGGCAACTGGGTGATGCTGTTGGAACTCAAGTCCAGCAGCTCCAGCGGCAGCAAACTGTCGCACCAGCTGGGCCAGGCTTGCAGGTCCATGTTGGTCAGCGCGAGTGATTGCAGGTTGCTGGACAGCTGCGCGGGAACCTGCCTGATGGTCCCCACGCGGTTGCCTGAGAGGTCCAGCGAGGTCAGGTGCTCCAGCCCTGCGAAGGCTTCCAGCATCGCTTGATCGACTTCCAGGCCCATGTTGCGCATTTCCAGGTAGTTGAGTTGGGGAAGGTGTGCCAAGGCAGACGCCAGAGAAGAAGTGGCCGCCTGATGCGTATCAATGGTCAGCCGGGTGACGTTGGGGAAACGGCTGAGCAGTTTAGCGACCTCTGAAGCGGCGCCGCTGGTGCGGGTCAGGAAGAGCGCCCGAACGCGTTCTTCAAAAAATGCCGGAAGCCGTCTGGGGAAGTGTTCGACAGCCACATCCTCCAATTGCAAGCGAAGGTATTGCTGGCCCTGTTCCTGCTGTTCCCAGAATCGGCCGATCGCTGCCTGGATACGCTGCCTGTCCGCCAACGCTGCGGGTGTCAGCGGGTTGCGCGAACTGGACGCCTGGGCCCAGCCGTCGATCGCGTCGCGCATCTGCTGGCGCTCATCGCGGATGCGTGCAAGCCGGTCGGTGAGCGCCGCGGACACATCCACGGTGATACCGGCTGTCCCGGCCCACTCGTTCAACAGCAAACGCTGCAAATGGGTTTCATTGATTGGGTTGTCTTCGAGTGCAATCACCGTCGGGCTTGGCAGGGCGTCTGCTTCATTGAGCAGGAACGATGGCAATGACCTGAGGTTGTTGTTGCGCAGGGACAGGTGGGTGATGCGTCTCAGGGCATCACTGCCAATCCCGATAGGCCACTGCGTCAGTTGCATATTATCCAGGCCCAGGAAATCCAGAGACAGCTGATGGAAGCTAGGGCTGTTGTTCTGGGCCAGGCGGTTGCCACTCAGATTCAGGTACCTCAACTGGCGCAATGCTGCCAACTGATTGAGGTCGTTTTCGGAGAGCGCGATGTTCTGGTTGGTTAGCACCAGTCTTTGCAGCTCGGGCAAGCGCTCGGTGATGGAAGGGACAGCGAGAAGGAATAAGGACGGTGTAGCTCTGGGGTTGTACGGCCGGCTGATTTCAAGTGATTCGATCTGCGGCATCAACCTGAGCAGGCGTTGCAGCAAGCGTTCGTGCTGTGCCCAGCCGGCGAGGCTGCCTGACGGTAGATCGACCAGGCTCAAGCTGCGTATGCGACGGTAGAAGAAATCGGGCAAGGTCAGGGGGACATCGGCCAAGGAAACCCGCGTGATGCGGAGCTCAGCCGTGTGCTCGCCGCTTTCATCCAGAGCGGTGTCATACCAGTGTTGCATGATTGACTCGCGCAGGCGGCTGTAGTCCTGTGCAGCTTGCTCTGTCACGGGGGAAAAGGCCTCGCTCCAGTCAGCCAGCCTGCTTTGCAATTCATTGCGCTGCTCCAGCAGCACCTGCAGGTGTTCGAGCGTCTGCAATTGCGTACGTCCGCGATTGGCAAGCGAAAACAGTACCTGATCCGCCGAAAGCCCAGTGTGTGTGGCAAGGCCTGTTGCTTCGACAGCGTCGATCAGGCGCTGGTGGGTAATGCCTTGTGTTGCAGGGCCACCCCCGCTCAGCGGATAGCCCAGGCGCCCATCGGCCAGGCGCATGGGCGAACGGTAGCCAGGGAGCACTGGTTGCATGCCCAGAAACGTCCTCAAGGTCGAGCGGGGCAGCAAGGGGAGGGCCTGTACCAGGTGCTTTAATGCTTGCCGATCTGCGACACGCAACTGCGTCATGGCCTTTGGCAGCGCTTGATATATCGCTGAGTAAAGGTCAGCGTATGCCGTGAGCCCTGCACTCGGGCGGCTTTTATCGTGAACGATGTAGCCTGCCTCGGCATGAGTGATGGTCTGGTAGGGGCGCGTGTCCTGGGGGCCGATGCTCTGCGACTGGGCAGGCCAGGACATGCGCTGCAGCACTTGCAGTTTTGTCTCGGCCGGCCAGCCTGGCAGTCGCTCAAGCGTGTGCAGGATCAGTCGGTCACTGTCCCAGTTTGGCACCCCGGACAGGTACAGCCCTTCGCAGGCGCGGGCCAGGCGAATGTGTTGCAGGTAGACGCGGATTTCCTCTCCAAGGCGTATGGGTATCTTGCCGCTGCCAAGCATTTGCCGTTCGCTGGCGCTGGCGCCGCGTTCCAGCTCAGCGATTACGGGGACCGGCAGGTTCGGATACACCCGCTGTATGGTCTCGGCTCCCGGCGCCAGATTGCTCGGTAGGCGGGCATAAGCTCTGGAATACTCCGTTGGCCAGGTGCTTGCGTCAGGTAGCTGGCGGATGGTTTCGTCAAGCTTGAAGCGTTGCATCGTGTCTTCCAGCAAGGCCGGCAGCCGCTGGTTCTCGGCCAAGACCCGGCGCAGTACGTCTTCGTGGGTGTCGCTTACGGCGAGTATCCGTTGTAGCGTTGGCTCGTCGAAGTGGTTGTTCAAATGACCGATACGGCGTAACAGGGCGCCGCCCGACCAGCTCAGTGGCTGATCGGTTACTTGCAACCAGGCCCCGGCCCCATTATGTCGTAGCGATGGCTGATAACCGCCAGCCTTGCTGGGGTGTTCGATGCTGTAGGTGCCTCTCTCCACATTCCATTTGAGTGAAAATGCCTTGCCTTCAAGGCGTAACCAGATCTTCCCATCCTGGCGGTACAGCCCGAGCTCATCTGGTTTGGCCTGTGAGGGAAACGCGATGTCTTGTGCAAAGGGAGTCAGGTCCTTCTTCCACAAGCGCGTACTGCCATCCGGTAGCTCAACCTCCACCAGTTCCTCGATGAAGGAGGGCGTTGTCACAGCAATATGTTCTACCTCGGGCTCTTCCAGCGCGGCGCCTGTTTCGCCGACTTCTGTTCTCGTCGCTTTGGCTGCCGCGCTCAGTACGGCCATGATCGCCACGTTTTCGATCACATCGACCATGTAGGTGAAGGCTTTTTCGCGTTCGTCGTTTTTCCAGGCCTCGATGCCTTCGTATACCTCATGGGCTAGCTGGGTCACGCAGACGGCAAGTATCACCTCGCCCAGTCCGGGCACGAAGAAACCGGCGATGTTCAGGGCCGTCAGCACGCGGCCGGCGATCATTTTCCGGTGAGCCTGGGCGGTGCGCCGGTCGACGATTTCAGTCGGGATGGCGTTGAACAACGCATCTTTTTCATGGCGTTGGGCTTTCTGAAACGCCATGGCGCCTTGGAACGCGTGGCTGAAAGGCTCGGCAACCGGATACAGGGTGGCATGTGGGTCAGGGACACCCTCAAGTACCCCGCGGGCACTCCAGGTGATGGGCGTGAACCGGTCCTTGAGACGAGATATCGTCGACGCTTTGTCACGGTCGGCGATGTGTTTGTCCAGGTAGCTGATGTTGGCCTGGAGCCGGTCGCGCAAGTCGGCCTGCAAGGCCTCCAGGGTTGTAAATTCCTTGAGGGGCTCTGCGCTGTCCTCTGGGTTGTACAGGGCCACGGCCTGATGCCCTTTGGCCTGAAAGGTCATGAGCACAATCCCGGTCAGCTGCGTTTCCCACAGGTAGAGATAGCTGAACGTCACCTGCGAGGCTGCCGATAGCGGCTGGTCAAGCGGGACGGCAAGGGCTGCGGTGTACAGCGGTTCGCTGATATCGCCTTTGAGGCGGGCGAAATGTAAAGACTGCCGGAAGGCCGAGACCTCTGCTTGCCCCAGGGTCTGGTAAACGGACAGCTTGGCTTCATCGGCGCTGAGCTGCGTCGTGGCCGCAGGGTAATAGATCGCATGCACCAGTTGGTGATACTTGCCGCCGATGTCCAGCGTACGGCACAGGTCGGCGAAGTCTTCGGCGGCGATATCCACGGCATTGGTGATCGGCACGGTGCCCATGAAGCGCCGGTGATCGAGGATGACGGACTTCTTCAGCAGTGCCTTGGGCGCGTTCATCCCATGTTCGGCAGCGGTGTACTGGTCAAAGTTGTGCAGGGCACTTTGCAGCAACGAGCGTGTAGCCTGGTTCACGGCCATGCGCGCGTCGCTTGTATTGGTAGGGTCGATCAGGCGTGCATCGACCAAGTGTGTGTTGTGCACATCCAGGTCGAGCCCGAACCGCTGCTTGATGGCTTCAGTCAGTCGCTGGGCGGCGTAGGCTTGCAGGTCGGGTAGTTGTTCGAACAGTTTCTGCACCTGTGCCTGGTGTTCACGGTGGCGGGCATGTTCCTCCTGCCACGCTTTGGCAATTTCCGGTAGCCGCCGGATTGCTGCGGTCAGCCAAGCTGGGGCCTGCTGCCAATTGCGCATGGCGCGATGGGTGTCTGGCGGGGCTTGCTTGAGCCAGGCGGGGATCTTGCGCTCGATGGCAGTGTAATGAGCGCTGGACGAAGTTGTGGAGGGGGGTGGCATGGTGGGCCCTTGCTAGGTATGGGGCAAGGGACTATCGATGAGTTGGCTGGCGTGTTGGAGGTAAATGTATGTGCCCGGCTCGCGGTGGTGTCCGAGAGGACGGTGCTCAAAGCGCAATTCAGGTTTATGATGGCCCACGGCCGAACCAAACCTCACACGGAGTGCGCGATGCAGACCCTCTACCCGCAGATCAAACCCTACGCCCGGCACGATCTGGCCGTGGAAGCGCCGCATGTGCTGTATGTCGATGAGAGCGGCTCGCCGGAAGGTCTGCCCGTGGTGTTCATCCACGGCGGTCCGGGCGCGGGCTGTGATGCCCAGAGCCGTTGCTACTTCGACCCCAACCTGTACCGCATCGTCACCTTCGACCAGCGCGGCTGCGGTCGCTCCACGCCCCATGCGAGCCTGGAGAACAACACCACCTGGCACCTGGTCGAGGACCTGGAGCGCATCCGCGAGCACCTCGGCATCGAGAAATGGGTGCTGTTCGGCGGCTCCTGGGGCTCCACGCTGGCCCTGGCCTACGCCCAGAAGCACCCCGATCGCGTGCACGGCCTGATCCTGCGCGGCATCTTCCTGTGTCGCCCGCAGGAGATCACCTGGTTCTACCAGGAAGGCGCCAGCCGCCTGTTCCCCGACTATTGGCAGGACTACATCGCGCCGATCCCGGCAGAAGAGCGCGGCGACCTGGTCAAGGCCTTCCACAAGCGCCTGACCGGTAACGACCAGATCGCCCAGATGCATGCTGCCAAGGCCTGGTCCACCTGGGAGGGCCGCACCGCGACCCTGCGTCCGAACCCGCTGGTGGTCGACCGCTTCTCCGAGCCGCAGCGCGCCCTGTCGATTGCTCGCATCGAATGCCACTACTTCACCAACAACGCCTTCCTCGAGCAGGACCAACTGATTCGCGACATGCCGAAGATCGCCCACTTGCCGGCGGTGATCGTGCATGGTCGCTACGACGTGATCTGCCCGCTGGACAACGCCTGGGAGCTGCACCAGGCCTGGCCGAACAGCGAGCTGAAGGTGATCCGCGACGCCGGCCACGCCGCCTCCGAGCCCGGCATCACCGATGCCCTGGTGCGCGCCGCCGACCAGATGGCCCGACGCCTGCTCGACCTGCCCCTGGAAGAAGCATGAAGGGGCTGATCCAGCGCGTGCGCGGCGCCCGGGTTGAGGTGGCGGGGGAAATCGTCGGCGCCATCGACCAGGGGTTGCTGGCGCTGGTGGCGGTCGAGCCTGAAGATTCGCCTGAGCATGCCGACAAGCTGTTGCACAAACTGCTGAACTACCGGGTGTTCAGCGACGAACAGGGCAAGATGAACCGTTCGCTCAAGGATGTCGGTGGTGACCTGCTGCTGGTGTCGCAGTTCACCCTGGCCGCCGACACCCGCAACGGCATGCGCCCGAGCTTTTCGAAGGCTGCGCCACCGGCCCTCGGCGCCGAACTGTTCGACTATCTGCTGCGCCAGGCACAGGGTCAGCACCCGGTTGTGGCCAGTGGTCGCTTCGGTGCCGACATGCAGGTGCATCTGGTCAATGATGGCCCGGTAACATTTATGTTACAAATATGAGGTCAAAAAACCCTTTGTTTGTCGAAAAACAAGGGGTTTTGTACGATAAATAGTTTGTTCAGCCTGATGCGTTGTAACGCGACCTGCTGGATAATCGCGCGCTGCATGAACCTGCGTTCGCAGGTTCGTTTCACTTTGACTCGAGCATTGTCAGGATCCGTTTGGGGAATCATTAGGCCCTCACGGGGTCCGAACAGTGCTCGCCAACCCGGCATTGGTCGCTGGCCGTTGGTTTCATGATCTGTTTTCGGCGAGGATTGCTCGTGATTGTAAGCCCCTGTATTGCACCTAGAATCCCCGGTACCCGGCTGCGCAAGGCCATGCTGGCCGGCGTGGCGCTGGTCGGCCTGATGAGCGCGGGCCAGCTGTGGGCATTCAATCTGGACGATGTTGCAGCCAAGGCAAAGGATCTGGCCGGTCAGAAGTTCGAGGCACCGAAGAGCAACCTGCCGCCGGTGTTCCGCGACATGAAGTACGCCGACTACCAGAAGATCCGCTTCCTGCAGGAAAAGGCCGAGTGGGCCAAGGACAAGACGCCGTTCAAGCTCTCGTTCTACCACCAGGGCATGCATTTCGACACGCCGGTGACCATCAACGAGATCACCGCCAACAAGGTCAGGGAAATCAAGTACGACCCGAGCCGCTTCGAGTTCGGTGACGTGCCGCACGACGCCGACGCCACCAAGAACCTCGGCTACGCCGGTTTCCGCGTGCTCTACCCGATCAACAAGGCCGACAAGCAAGATGAGATCATGACTCTGCTTGGCGCCAGCTATTTCCGCGTGGTCGGCAAGGGCCACCGCTACGGCCTGTCGGCCCGTGGCCTGGCCATCGACACCGCGCTGCCGTCCGGCGAGGAGTTCCCGCGCTTTCGCGAGTTCTGGATCGAAAAACCCAAGCCGAATGACAAGCACCTGGTGATCTACGCACTGCTCGACTCGCCGCGCTCCACCGGCGCCTACAAGCTGACCCTGCGTCCGGGCGAGGATACCCTGGTCGACGTCAAGTCGCGGGTCTACCTGCGTGACAACGTCAGCCGCCTGGGCATCGCCCCGCTGACCAGCATGTACCTGTTCGGCCCCAACCAGCCGTCCAAGGTCATGAACTACCGTCCGGCCCTGCACGATTCCGAAGGCCTGTCGATTCACGCCGGCAACGGCGAATGGCTGTGGCGTCCGCTGAACAACCCCAAACACTTGGCCGTGAGCAACTTCAGTGTCGAGAACCCGCGTGGTTTCGGCCTGCTGCAGCGCCAGCGCGACTTCAGCGACTACGAAGACCTCGACGACGAATACGAGAAGCGCCCGAGCGCCTGGATCGAGCCGAAGGGTGACTGGGGCAAGGGCACTGTCGACCTGGTCGAGATCCCGACCGCCGACGAGACCAACGACAACATCGTGGCCTTCTGGAGTCCGGAAAAACTGCCGGAGGTAGGCAAGCCGTTCGAGTACGACTACCGCCTGCGCTGGACCATCAAGGAAGACCAGCTGCACTCGCCTGAGCTGGGCTGGGTCAAGCAGACCTTGCGTTCCACCGGCGACGTCAAGCAGTCCAACCTGATCCGTCAGCCCGATGGCACCATCGCCTTCCTGGTCGACTTCATCGGCCCGAACCTTGCCAGCCTGCCGGCCGACACCGCCGTGCGCAGTCAGGTCAGCGTTGGCGACAACGCCGAAGTGGTCGAGAACAACCTGCGTTACAACCCGGAAACCAAAGGCTGGCGCCTGACCCTGCGCCTGAAGGTGCAGGATCCGAAGAAATCCACCGAGATGCGCGCCGCGCTGCTGCGTGACGTTCCGGTCGAGCAGCCCAAGCCGGCCAAGGATGCCAAGCAGGACAAGGCCGCGGCCAAGCACGCTCACGCCAAGGCCGAGAAGGCTGCCGAGCAACCCGCCGCCGATGCGGCATCCACCAACGGGACTCCGGCCACCACCGAGAAAGTGCTGACCGAGACCTGGAGCTATCAGTTGCCTGCCGATGAGTAACTCAAGCGCAAGGCCGGAATCGCTGAGCGAATACCTGGCCCACCTTCCCCTGAGCGACGAGCAGCGTGCGGAACTTGCCCGCTGCACCTCCTTCAGCGAGCTGCACCAACACCTGGCGGCCCAACCGGCCGCCGGCACCACCGAGGCCGCCCAGGCTTCGGTGGGCGCCCGTCTTACCGTCGGCAGCGCCGCCGAACTGGAAGACGCCGAGATGCTCGGCGTCGATGCCGGTGGGCGGCTGTGCCTGAAGATCGCCCCGCCGATCAAGCGCACCAAGGTCGTGCCCGAGCCTTGGCGCACCAACATCCTGATCCGCATGTGGCGCCGCATGACCGGCCGCACCAACGCCCCGCAGCCGCCCAAGCGCGAGCTGCCGCCGGCGCGCTGGCGCACGGTCGGTTCGATCCGCCGTTACATCCTGCTGACCCTGATGATCGGCCAGACCCTCGTCGCCGGCTGGTACATGAAGGGCATCCTGCCTTACCAGGGCTGGTCGTTCGTCGATCTCGACGAGATCCTCAACCAGCCGTTGTGGGACACGGTGGTGCAGGTGTGGCCGTATGCGCTGCAGACCTCCATCCTGGTCCTGTTCGGCATCCTGTTCTGCTGGGTGTCGGCGGGCTTCTGGACCGCCCTGATGGGCTTCCTCGAGCTGCTCACCGGGCGTGACAAGTACAAGATTTCCGGCAGCAGCGCCGGCAACGAGCCGATCGCGCCCGAGGCGCGCACCGCGCTGGTGATGCCGATCTGCAACGAAGACGTGCCACGGGTGTTCGCCGGCCTGCGCGCCACCTTCGAATCGGTGGCCGCCAGCGGCAACCTCGACCGCTTCGATTTCTTCGTGCTCAGCGACACCAACGACACCGATATCGCCGTCGCCGAGCAGCAGGCCTGGCTCGACGTGTGCCGTGAAACCAAGGGCTTCGGCCGCATCTTCTACCGCCGCCGCCGGCGCCGGGTGAAGCGCAAGAGCGGCAACCTCGACGACTTCTGCCGTCGCTGGGGCGGCGAATACAAGTACATGGTCGTGCTCGACGCCGACAGCGTCATGAGTGGCGAGTGCCTGAGCAGCCTGGTGCGCCTGATGGAGGCCAACCCGGACGCCGGTATCATCCAGACCGGGCCGAAAGCCTCGGGCATGGACACCCTGTATGCGCGCATGCAGCAGTTCGCCACCCGCGTGTACGGCCCGCTGTTCACCGCCGGCCTGCACTTCTGGCAGCTGGGCGAATCGCACTATTGGGGCCACAACGCGATCATCCGCATGAAGCCGTTCATCGAGCACTGCGCCCTGGCGCCGTTGCCGGGCAAAGGTGCGTTTGCTGGTGCGATCCTCTCCCACGACTTCGTCGAAGCCGCGCTGATGCGCCGTGCCGGTTGGGGCGTGTGGATCGCCTACGACCTGCCGGGCAGCTACGAAGAGCTGCCGCCGAACCTGCTCGACGAACTCAAGCGCGACCGCCGCTGGTGCCACGGCAACCTGATGAACTTCCGCCTGTTCCTGGTCAAGGGCATGCACCCGGTGCACCGCGCGGTGTTCCTCACCGGGGTGATGTCGTACCTGTCGGCGCCGCTGTGGTTCCTGTTCCTGGTGCTGTCGACGGCGCTGCTGGCGACCAACACCCTGATGGAGCCGCAGTACTTCATCGAGCCGTTCCAGCTTTACCCGCTGTGGCCGCAGTGGCACCCGGAGAAAGCCATCGCGCTGTTCTCCACCACCATCGTGCTGCTGTTCCTGCCCAAGCTGCTCAGCGTCATCCTGATCTGGGCCAAAGGCGCCACCGAATTTGGCGGGCGCATCAAGGTCACCCTGTCGATGCTGATGGAGATGCTGTTCTCCATGCTGCTGGCGCCGGTGCGGATGATCTTCCACACCCGCTTCGTGCTGGCCGCGTTCCTCGGCTGGGCCGCGACCTGGAACTCGCCGCAGCGTGACGACGACTCGACTCCGTGGAGCGAGGCGGTACGTCGCCATGGTCCGCAGACCCTGCTGGGCATCGCCTGGGCTGGCCTGGTGGCCTGGCTGAACCCGAGCTTCCTGTGGTGGCTGGCGCCGATCGTCGGCTCGCTGGTGCTGTCGATCCCGGTGTCGGTAATTTCCAGCCGCACGCGCCTGGGCCTGGCGGCCAAGGACGAGAAGCTGTTCCTCATCCCCGAGGAATATGCAACGCCGCAAGAGCTGCTGGCGACCGACCAGTACACCCACGAGAACCGCTGGCACGCCCTGCATGACGGTTTCGTCCGTGCCGTGGTCGACCCGCGCCAGAACGCCCTGGCCTGTGCCATGGCCACTGCGCGTCACGGCCAGGCGGCTCCGATCGAGGCGCTGCGCGCCGAGCGCGTGGGCAAGGCACTGGAAGTCGGCCCGAAAGGCCTGGACCTGAACACCCGCCTGGCGCTGCTCAGCGATCCGGTGGCGCTATCGCGTCTGCACGAGCAGGTGTGGGCCGGGCACAACACGGCGTGGATCGATGTGTGGCGGGCGTCCATCGCCAACGATCCGCACTCGCCGCTGCTGCCGCTGCATCCGGAGAACGTGGCCCAGCCAGCCTTGGCCGGCGCCTGACCCTTCCTTGGGGCCGCTTCGCGGCCCGTTCGCCGGCAAGCCGGCTCCCACAGGTGCAACACTATCCTTGTGAGAGCCGGCTTGCGACGATACGAGGGCAAAGCCCTCGTTCTTCGCCATCTTTTGGCCAACAAAGTCCCCCCCGGCTCTAGGTCCTGCGCCGCGCATGCGTTAGCATCCGTCCCGATATTGCGCATCGGTCTGTCGGACCGTGCTTACAAGAAAAAATCTGCGTACTTCTTGCTAGGGGACTTGGTGATGATTAAGAAATACCTGTCGCGACTGCTGGTAGGTGCGACCGCCCTGATCGCGGTGACCGCCGCCCAGGCCGGCGCCATCGACGACGCGGTCAAGCGTGGCACCCTGCGCGTGGGCATGGACCCGACCTACATGCCGTTCGAAATGACCAACAAGCGCGGTGAGATCATCGGCTTCGAGGTCGACATCCTCAAGGCCATGGCCAAGTCCATGGGCGTCAAGCTGGAGATGGTTTCCACCGCCTACGACGGCATCATCCCGGCCCTGATGACCGACAAGTTCGACTTCATCGGCAGCGGCATGACCCTGACCCAGGAACGCAACCTGCGCCTGAACTTCAGTGAACCCTTCATCGTGGTTGGCCAGACCCTGCTGATCCGCAAGGAGCTGGCGGGCGAGATCAAGTCGTACAAGGACCTGAACAACGAGAAGTACCGCCTCACTTCCAAGCTTGGCACCACCGGCGAGATGGTCGCGAAGAAGCTGATCAGCAAGGCCAAGTACCACGGCTACGATAACGAGCAGGAAGGGGTGATGGACGTGGTCAACGGCAAGGCCGACGCCTTCGTCTACGACTCGCCCTACAACGTGGTGGCGGTGGAGAAGGCCGGCGCCGGCAAGCTGGTGTTCCTGGAAGAGCCCTTCACCTACGAGCCGCTGGCCTTCGGCCTGAAGAAAGGCGACTACGACAGCATCAACTACATCAACAACTTCCTACACCAGATCAAGCATGACGGGACCTACGATCGTATTCACGACAAGTGGTTCAAGAGCAAGGACTGGCTGAAGGAAATGGAATAAGGCCCGGGCCAAAACCCCAGGCACTGACCTCGACGCGCAGGCAAGCCCTGCGCGTTTCGCTTTTACGGAAGTACCCCACGTGATCAAACACAAGAAAGCACAGTGGCCCTGGCATGGGCTGACCGCGCTGGTCCTGGTGGGCCTGGCGTTCAGCCTGTACCTGGCCACCTCGATGATTTCCTATGAGTGGCGCTGGAACCGCGTTCCGCAATACTTCGCCTACAAGGCCGAGGAAACCCAGCGTGCCACCAACCCCGGCACGGTCGAGGAAATCGTGGTGTCCGGCGACAATGCCCGGGTCACCCTGAAGGACGAGAACGGCGACAACCAGGTCGTCGAAGTGGCCAAGGACAGCATGCTGCTGGCCCGCGGCGACGACGTCGCCGAGGGCGATGCCATCGGCGTCACCCGCCACTGGGCCGCCGGCCCCTTGGCCTGGGGTCTGTGGACGACGCTGTGGATCTCGGTGATCTCCGGCGCCCTGGGCCTGGTGATCGGCCTGTTCGCCGGGCTGTGCCGGCTGTCGAACAACCCGACCTTGCGTGATCTTTCCACTGTCTATGTCGAGCTGGTGCGTGGCACGCCGCTGCTGGTGCAGATCTTCATCTTCTACTTCTTCATCGGTACCGTGCTCAACCTGTCCCGCGAGTTCGCCGGGGTGGCGGCGCTGGCGCTGTTCACCGGCGCCTACGTGGCCGAGATCGTCCGTGCCGGCGTGCAGTCGATCGCCAAGGGGCAGAACGAGGCGGCGCGATCGCTGGGCCTGAACGGCGCCCAGTCGATGCGTCACGTGATCCTGCCGCAGGCGTTCAAGCGCGTGCTGCCGCCGCTGGCCGGGCAGTTCATCAGCCTGGTCAAGGACACCTCGCTGGTGTCGGTGATCGCCATCACCGAGCTGACCAAGAGCGGCCGCGAGGCCATCACCACCTCGTTCTCGACCTTCGAGATCTGGTTCTGCGTGGCGGGCCTGTACCTGCTGATCAACCTGCCGCTGTCGCACATCGCCAGCCGGCTCGAGCGGAGGCTTGCGCAAAGTGATTGAAGTCCGTGACCTGCTGAAAGTCTTCGACACCCGGGGCCAGGTGGTGCGCGCGGTGGACAACGTCACCACCCAGGTCGCCAAGGGCGAGGTGGTGGTGGTGCTGGGGCCGTCGGGCTCGGGCAAGTCGACCTTCCTGCGCTGCCTGAACGGCCTGGAGCATTTCGACGAGGGCCATGTGTCCATCGGCGGTTTGCAGCTGGACGACCCGAAGACCGATATCAACGCCTATCGCCGAGAAGTCGGCATGGTGTTCCAGCATTTCAACCTGTTCCCGCACATGACCGTGCTGGAGAACCTGTGCCTGGCGCAGAAGGTGGTGCGCAAGCGCAACAAGGCCGAGCGCGAGGCCAAGGCCCGGGCGTTGCTGGAAAAGGTCGGTATCGCGCAGAAGGCCAACGAGTACCCGTCGCGGCTCTCCGGTGGCCAGCAGCAGCGGGTGGCCATCGCCCGGGCCCTGGCGATGGACCCGAAGGTGATGCTGTTCGACGAACCGACCTCGGCGCTTGATCCGGAAATGGTCGGGGAGGTGCTGGATGTGATGAAGACCCTTGCCCAGGAAGGCATGACCATGGTCTGCGTGACGCACGAGATGGGCTTTGCCCGGGAAGTGGCGGATCGGGTGTTGTTCTTTGACCACGGGAAGTTGCTGGAAGATTCGCCGCCGCAGGAATTCTTTGCCGCGCCGAAGGATTTGCGGGCCCAGGCGTTCTTGCGGCAAGTTTTGTGATTGTGTTTAGACCTGCGTAAACCGTGGGTGCAATGTATGTGATCAAAACTGTTCAGGCCTCTTGCTATATATTGGCGAGAGGCCTGACTGTCGAAATACCACCACCTTCCAATCAAAGAATGCTCATTTCTTGATCTTGATCTTGATCTTGATCTTGATCTTGATCTTGATCTTGATCTTGATCTTGCTTCTAAGTGCGCGATAGTTCAGACGCCGCCAATTGCGACTTCAGGAGGCCGAGCGGAGTTCTTGCGGAGGGAGGTGACGGGCATGGATGCCCGTCAAGCGCTGCGCCCCAGGATGGGGCGTTCAGCGCGGTCCTCCCGGGAGCAAGAACGGAGCGAGGGGACCCCGGAGCGAAGCGTAGGGGCCGTATGAATGGAGCCAGCGGTTTTTGCCTACTTTTGCCCAAGAGCAAAAGTAGGTCGCCGTAAAGGCGAAAAGGTGACTATGCGTCGATATCGCAAATGAATGCGCATATAACTTTCAAAACACACTCTCTCAAAGTCAAAGTCAAAGTTAAAGACGGTCGGCGTCGGTTTCTATTGTTATAAGCGCATTCATTTACGATATCGACGCATAGTCACCTTTTCGCCCTTACGGCGAGTCACTTTTTGTCAAACGCCCGGAGCGCCGGCCGGACAAAAGTAACCAAAAAACGCTGCGCTCCATTCATCCGGCCCTCCGCTGCGCTCCGGGTCCCCTCACTCCGGCCTCCTGAAGTCGCGAAGGTACGGGCGGCGCCTGGGCTGACGCAGCTGTCGCTAGTGGGCTGTGGTGTTAATCTTCTGATCGCCAAAGCCAAAGCCAAAGCCAAAGCCAAAGCCAAAGCCAAAGCCAAAGCCAAAGCCAAAGCCAAAGCCAAAGCCAAAGCCAAAGCCAAAGCCAAAGCCGTCGGTCTGGTTTCAGGTCCTGGCGATCTGGGCGCGCCTGCAAGGCTTAGAGATTGAACCTTCCCACCATGCCCCGCAACTGCTGCCCCAACTGCTCCAACTCCCCACTCGAAACCGCAGTCTGTTCACTGGCCGCCCGCGTCTGTTCCGAAACATCACGTACATTGATCACGTTTCGGTTGATCTGCTCGGCCACCACGCTCTGCTGCTCACTGGCCGTGGCAATCTGCTGGTTCATCCCCTGGATCGTCGACACCGTCTCGGTAATCTGCCCCAGCGCAGCGCCAGCCTTGCGGCTGAGTTCGACGCTTTGCCCGGTCAGGCGCTTGCTGTCGTCCAGAAGGCCGGTCACCTCGTCGGTGCCGCGGTGCAGGCTGTCGATCAGCAGCTCGATCTCTTCGGTCGACTGCTGCGTGCGCTGGGCCAGGCCGCGCACCTCGTCGGCCACCACGGCGAAACCGCGCCCGGCCTCGCCGGCCCGGGCCGCCTCGATGGCGGCGTTGAGCGCCAGCAGGTTGGTCTGCTCGGACACCGACTTGATCACATCGAGAATCGAACCGATACGCTGGCTTTCACCGGCCAGGTGACCCATAGCCGTGAGGCAGTGGTCCATCTGCCTCGCCAACTGCTCGATGCGGGCAATCGCCTCGGCCACCACCTGATCACCCAGCTGTGCCTGGCGGTCGGCGGTGGTGGCCGCCTGGGAGGCCTGCTCGGCATTTTGCGCGACCTCCTGCACCGTGGCGCTCATCTGGTTCATGGCCGTGGCCACCTGGTCGGTCTCCTCGCGCTGCTGGCCGATTCGCTCGCGGGTGTCCACGCTGGCGCCGGCCAGCGCCGTCGCGGCTCTGGACAGTTGGCCGACACCCTGGTCGATGCCGCCGAGCAGCTCGCGCAGGCTCAAGGTCATCTCGCGCATGCTGGCCTGCAGCTGCCCCATCTCGTCGCGGCGCTGCACCGTCTGTACCTGGCTGAGGTCGCCACGGGCGATACGCGCGGCCTGGGCCAGCACCTGGCGCAGGGGCTGGGTTACCTGCCGGGTGATCAGCCAGGCAGCGAGGATGCCGAACACCAGTGCTAGCACAGCCACGCTGGTCAGCAGCGAACGGTCGGCCAGGGCCTCGTTGTCGCGCTGCTCGACTTTGCGCTCGCTCAGTTCACCGCTTACGGCCTGCAGCTCGTCACCCATTTTCTCCATGCCGTCCTGCAACTGCTCGACCTTGAGCGCGGCCTCGCGATATTGGTGCAGGACGTCGCGGTAGCGGTCCAGTTCCACCTGTGGGCGCTGGGTCAATGTGCCGGGCAGTTCCAGCGGGGTGATTGCCCGCAGCAACTGGCCAAGGCTGGCATTCGCCGCCTGCAGCGCGTCATCGCCCATGCTGGCAAAGCTGTCCCGGGGTGAGAAGGCATAGGCTGGCACCAGGCTTTGCTGGCTGGCGGACTCGATATGACGGCCCAGAGTGTCCATGAGACCGACCACGCTGCTCTGCGGGCCGTCGCCCGACAGCTTCAGCAGGGCTTGGGTCTGCAGTTCGTCGATCACGGTTTCGAGCACGCCAGACTGCGCCTGCATCGCCGCATGCAAGCCTTCGCGGCTGTCCACGGTACCTTGTAGGGTGGCGAAGTCGCCCTTCAGGCGCTGCAGCAACTGCAGCTTCTGGCTCAGCATCTGTCGCGACGAATCGAGGCCGCTGCGTTGCTGCAGCAGGGTCAGGCGGTCGTGCAACTGTTCCAGGATGGTCGCGATGCGTGTCCTGCTGACGTCGTCGGCGAGTACCCGGTAGGTGATGCGCTCGGCGCGCAGGTCACGGGTCAGATCGTTGAGTTGGCCGATGTCGCTCAGTTGTTCCGAGCGCTCGATGGCGCCGTCCAGCGCACGCCAGCCGCTGAGTGTGGTGGCCAGGGTGAGCAGCAGCACCACGGCGAAACCCAGGGTGAGCTTGAGCCCGACGCCGAGGTTGCCGAGTTGGCGGTCAAGGTATCCGAACATGGCAGGTCTCCGTCCGATTGAGAAAAGGCCATGGCAGCAGATTGCCGCCATGGCCTTTGCTCATCGGCCGGAAGTCCGTCGGACTGGACCTGCAAATTGAGTAGGAAAATTCTCTGAGGGCTGAAGGGTAGTACCTACAGCCCGCAAGCCGCGAATTAGAGCCTGAAACGCCCCACCAGGCCCTGCAGGTGCGTTCCCAGGCGGGCCAGCTCGACGCTGGAGCTGGCGGTCTCCTCGCTGGCTGCCGAGGTCTGGTCGGAGATGTCGCGCACGTTCATCACGCTGCGGTTGATCTCTTCGGCCACGGCGCTCTGCTGTTCGGCGGCGGTGGCGATCTGCTGGTTCATCGACTGGATCGACGACACGGTGCGGGTGATGGTGCCCAGCGAGTCGCCAGCGCGGCGGGTCAGCTCGACGCTGCTGTCGGTCAGGGCGCGGCTGCTGTCCATGACGCTGGCCACGCGCTCGGTGCCGTTCTGCAGGCTGGCGATCAGTTCCTCGATCTCCTCGGTGGACTGCTGGGTGCGCTGGGCCAGGCTGCGCACCTCGTCAGCGACCACGGCGAAGCCACGGCCCGCTTCGCCAGCGCGGGCGGCCTCGATGGCGGCGTTGAGCGCCAGCAGGTTGGTCTGCTGGGCCACCGACTTGATCACATCCAGCACGCTGCCGATCTTGTCGCTCTCGGCCTTGAGCTGGCTCATCGCTTCGCTGGAGTTGACCACCTCGCCGGCCAGGCGCTCGATCTGGCTGATCGCCTCGCCCACCACCTTGTCACCCTCGCGGGCCTGCTGGTCGGCCATCAGCGCCGCTTCCGAGGCTTGCTCGGCGTTGCGCGCCACTTCCTGGACGGTGGCGGCCATCTCGTTCATGGCAGTGGCGACCTGGTCGGTCTCGACCTTCTGGTTGTTGACCCCGGCGCTGGTCTGCTCGGTGACCGCCGACAGTTCCTCGGCGGCGCTGGCGATCTGCGTCACGCCGTCACCAATGCCCCCGATGAGCTCACGCAGGCCCTGGGTCATGCGCTGCATGCTGGCCTGCAGCTGGCCCAGTTCGTCGCGCCGATCGGCCTTGAGGTCCTGGCGCAGGTCGCCGCCGGCCACGCGCTCGGCGGCGGCGAGGGTCTGGCGCAGCGGCACGATGATCTGCCGGGTGATGGCGAAGGCGGCCAGCACCCCCAGCAGCAGCGCCAGGGCGGTGGCGCCGGCCAGCAGGGTCTTGGCCTGCTGGGTGCCCTGGTCGCGCACGGTGGTTTGCGAGACGGTCATTTCCTGGCTGGCGGACAGCAGCACCTGGCCTTGCGCGGCCATGCGCGCCAGCGCCTGCTCACTGGCCGTCTGGGCGTTGCCGAACTGGTTCACCGCGTCGCGGTAGGCGGCCAGTGCGCTCGCGGCGTCGTCGAGGCTGGCGGCGAATTCGCCCGGAAGCTTGCCTGGCAGGGCCTTGAGTACGGTCATGGCCTGGTCGATGGCGCCGAGCGCGGTCTGCTGGAACTCGGCCTTGCCGCTGTAGGTGTAGCCGCGCACCTGGAAGCGTGCCTGCTGCAACAGGGCGGCGACCTGCACCACCTCCTGGTACTGCTGGATATCGCCGCCCTGCAGCAGGCGCTGCTGGACCTTGGCGATCAGCTCGGCGGCCTTGTCGGCGCTGTCGCCCAAAGTGGCGCGGCTGGCCTCGCGGCGCAGGCCGGCCTGCTTGAGTTCGGTGAAGGCCTGCTGGTACTGGCGCACGGCGTCCTGCTGCTTGTCCAGGCGCTGGCGGTCGGCGGGTAGCTCGATCTGGCCGAGCATGAACTGCACCTGGCGCTCGAGGTTGGCCAGGGCTTTTTCCAGTTCCGCCACGGCGGCGTCGTCTCGGTTGCGCTCATAGCCCAGGCGGGCCAGGCGCAGGTCCTGGGTGTACTGGTGGATCACCGAGATGTTGCCGAGCTTGTCGCCACGGCTGGTGACGCTGTCGATGCCCAGCCAGCCGGTGAAGGTGATGCCGAGGGTGAGCAGCAATACCAGGCCGAAGCCGATCCCCAACTTGCGATTGACGCTTACATTTCCCAGTGACTGGGCAAACCAACGGTACATAGACGACTCCCCGGCGCGTGGCAGTGCGGATTATTGTTCTGTTGCACAGGCCATCGGCGCGGGGCGGGGAAACTTGATGGTAAAAACTTGACTATTGCGTCAGAAAATTCGCGAGAGCAGGGCGGTGACCGCCGTTTCCACCCGCAGGATGCGATCGCCCAGCTGCACCGGGGCCAGGCCGGCCTTGCCGAGCAGCTCGACCTCGTAGGGGATCCAGCCGCCTTCGGGGCCGATCGCCAGGGTCACCGGGCCTTCCACGGCGCGCGGGCAGGCAGGGTAGGGGCCGGGGTGGCCGACCAGGCCCAAGGAGCCTTCGGCGATGGCGGGCAGGCGGTCTTCGACGAAGGGCTTGAAGCGCTTCTCGATGATCACTTCCGGCAGCACCGTGTCACGGGCTTGCTCCAGGCCGAGAATGAGGTTTTCGCGGATGGTCTCGGACTGCAGAAACGGCGTCTGCCAGAAGCTCTTCTCGACCTTGTAGCTGTTGACCAGGATCAGCCGCGGCACGCCCAGGGTGGCGACCGTCTGGAACAGCCGACGCAACATCTTTGGCCGCGGCACGGCCAGCACCAGGGTCAGCGGCAGCTTGGCCGGCGGCGGCTGGTCGAAGGCCACCCGCAGTTCGGCCTCATGGCCTTCGAGGCGGATGACCTCGGCCTTGCCCATCAGGCCGCCGATGCGCCCGACGCGCAGGTTGTCGCCCACCGCCACGCGGTGGATCTCCTGCATGTGGGTGAAGCGGCGATCGGCCAGGACGACACGGTCGGCCGACACGAAGTCGGCCTCTTCAAGAAGCAACAGGTTCACGGTTGGGTCGCTGGCGGCTGGTCGTTGTGGTCGTTGCTCGCTTCGTCCGGCTCGTGGCTGCGCTTGCGGATCAGGCTGCCGCACAGCACGCCGACCTCGAACAGCATCCACATGGGCACGGCCAGCAGGGTCTGGGAGAAGATGTCCGGCGGGGTGAGGATCATGCCGACCACGAAGCAGCCGATGATCACGTACGGGCGGATCTTCTTCAGGTACTGCACGTCGACCACGCCGATCCACACCAGCAGTACCACCGCCACCGGGATCTCGAAGGCGACGCCGAAGGCGAAGAACAGGGTCATGACGAAGTCGAGGTAGCTGGAAATGTCGGTCATCATCGACACGCCCTCGGGGGTGGCGCTGGCGAAGAAGCCGAAGATCAGCGGGAACACCAGGAAGTAGGCGAAGGCCATGCCGGCATAGAACAGGAAAATGCTCGATACCAGCAGCGGGATGGCGATGCGCTTTTCGTGGCGGTACAGGCCCGGAGCGATGAAGCCCCAGATCTGCTGCAGGATGAACGGGATCGCCAGGAACAGCGAGACGATCATGGTCAGCTTGAACGGCGTCAGGAACGGCGAGGCCACGTCGGTGGCGATCATCGTCGCGTTGGCCGGCAGGTGCGCGCGCAGCGGCGCCGAGACCAGGGTGTAGATCTGCTGGGCGAAGGAGAACAGCCCGGCGAAGATCAGGAAGATGGCGGCGACGCAGCGCAGCAGGCGGGTGCGCAGTTCGGTCAGGTGCGAGACCAGCGGCATCGGCTGGTCATGTTCCGGATTCTCGCTCATGGGGCTCGTGGCGGTTGGGGCGGCTCGGAGGGTGGCGTCGCGGTCGGCTGCGCGGGGGCGGCTTCGACGGCGGGTGTGGCGGGCGTTTCAGCGCTGGTCGGCGGCTGCGCCGGTGGCGTCAGCGGGTTGAGGATGCGCTTGGCCTCCTGCTCCATCTGCAGGATGTGCTCGTTGTGCAACTGGCGGCGGATGTCGTCGGCGCCGATCTCGCGCTCGACCTCCATCTTGATCGCGTTGAAGCTGCGCTTGAGGCGGCCGATCCACAGGCCCGCGGTGCGCGCGGCCCCCGGCAGGCGCTCGGGACCGAGCACCAGCAGGGCGACCAGGCCGACGAGCAGCAGCTCGCTGAAACTGATGCCGAACATGGGTCAGTCTTTCCGCTGTGGCTCTTGGACCGGCTGGGCCTGGCCCTCGATGGTGTGGCCCTGGGCCTGCTGCGCGGTGTTCTGCACCGGCGGAACCGGTTGGGCCGGCGGCGGGGTCTGCTCGGCGGGCTTGGTTTCTTCTTCGTTCATGGCCTTGCGAAAGCCCTTGATCGATTCGCCCAGGTCGCTGCCGAAGTTCTTCAGTTTCTTGGTGCCAAACACCAGCACCACGACGACCAGCAGGACGATCCAGTGTTTCCAGTCAAAAATGCCCATTTCGTACTCCTGAAAAATGTGTGTCGGTCTATCGGGCCCTGGGGCTGCCTTGCAGCCCATCACAGGGTTCAGCGAATTGTTCAGGCGACGCGGCCCCCTGTAGGAGCGGCCTTGCCGAGGCGTCGGACCGGTCGGAAAGGGGCGCAACGCGCCCCCGGCAATCTTCAGGCAGACGGCTGACGCGCAGCCTTCTCATCATGCCCGGACAATCCGAACCGACGCTCCAGCTCGTCGAGCACCGCCTGCGGATGCTGGCCGAGCGCGCTGAGCATGACCAGGCTATGAAACCACAGGTCTGCGGTTTCATAGATGACATCGCTGTAATCCTTGCTGACGGCGGCATCCTTGGCGGCGATGATGGTCTCGATGGACTCTTCGCCGAGCTTCTCGAGGATCTTGTTCAGGCCCTTGTGATACAGGCTGGCCACGTAGCTGCTGTCCGGCGCCGCGTGCTTGCGTTCTTCCAGCACCTCGGCGAGGCGGTTCAGGGTGTCGCTCATGTCAGTGTCCTGCGCTGTAGATGGCGTTCGGATCCTTCAGGACCGGGTCGACGGTTTTCCACTGGCCGTCCTCGAAGACGCGGTAGAAGCAGCTTTCGCGGCCGGTATGGCAGGCGATATGGCCCAGTTGTTCGACCATCAGGATGATCACGTCGGCGTCGCAGTCCAGGCGCATTTCATGCAGTTTCTGCACATGGCCCGACTCTTCGCCCTTGCGCCACAGCTTGCCCCGCGAGCGCGACCAGTAGATGGCGCGATGCTCGGCGGCGGTCAGGGCGAGGGATTCACGGTTCATCCAGGCCATCATCAGCACGCGCCCGGTCTTGTGGTCCTGGGCGATCGCCGGCACCAGGCCATCGCTGTTCCACTTGATCTCGTCCAGCCAGTCTTTCATCGTCGACTCCAAACCAGGCCCGCTCCCGTACCGGGCCCCTGTACGCTAGTGTGCCAGCCGACGGCGCGGCTGGCTATCGGCGCACGATAAGGTACAGGCCCGCGGCCAGCATCAGCCACGCCGGCCAGGTGGCCGGGGCGCTGAGGCTGACGGCGCCGGCGGCCAGCGTCGCTCCGCCGCCGAGCAGGCCGGCACCGAGCAGGCGCAGCGCCCAGTTGTCGCCGGCGCGGCGTCGCTCGGGCAGTTGCGCATCGTGCAGGTGCGGTTGCGACAGGCGCTCGAGCAGGTCGCGGGTCATGTCGGCCAGGTGCGGCAACTGCTCGGCCTGGCTGTACAGGTTGCCGATAACCGCCTTCGGGCTCATGCGCTCGCGCATCCAGCGTTCGAGGAACGGCTTGGCGGTGCTCCACAGGTCCAGGTCGGGATAAAGCTGGCGGCCCAGGCCTTCGATATTCAGCAGGGTCTTTTGCAGCAGCACCAACTGCGGCTGGACTTCCATGTTGAAGCGCCGGGCAGTCTGGAACAGGCGCATCAGCACTTGGCCGAAGGAGATGTCCTTCAACGGCTTTTCGAAGATTGGCTCGCACACGGTGCGGATCGCCGCCTCGAATTCGTTGACCTTGGTCTGCGCCGGCACCCAGCCCGAATCGATGTGCAACTGGGCCACGCGGCGGTAGTCGCGCTTGAAGAAGGCGATCAGGTTGCGGGCCAGGTAGTCCTGGTCCTCGGCGGTGAGGCTGCCGACGATGCCGCAGTCGATGGCGATGTACTGCGGGCTCCATGGCTTGACCGTGCTGACGAAGATGTTGCCCGGGTGCATGTCGGCGTGGAAGAAGCTGTCGCGGAACACCTGGGTGAAGAACACTTCCACACCCCGCTCGGCGAGCATCTTCATGTCGGTGCGCTGGTCCGCCAGCGTGACCATGTCGGTGACCGGTACGCCGTAGATCCGCTCCATCACCAGCACCTTGGGCCGGCAGAAGTCCCAGTACACCTGGGGCACGTACATCAGCTCGGAGCCTTCGAAGTTGCGCCGCAGCTGGCTGGCGTTGGCCGCCTCGCGCAGCAGGTCGAGCTCGTCGTAGATGGTCTTCTCGTAGTCGCCGACGATCTCCACCGGGTGCAGGCGACGGGCATCGGCCGAGGCGCGTTCGGCGGCCTTGGCGATCAGGAACAGCCAAGCCAGGTCCTGGGCGATGACTGGCTTGAGGCCCGGGCGCACCACCTTGACCACCACTTCCTCGCCGCTCTTGAGGCGCGCGGCGTGGACCTGGGCCACCGAGGCCGAGGCCAGCGGCTCGACGTCGAAGCGGCTGAACACCTCGGCCACCTTAGCCCCGAGCTGTCCCTCGATCAGCGCCACGGCGTGCTGCGGGTCGAACGGCGGTACCCGGTCCTGCAGCAGCATCAGCTCGTCGGCGATGTCGGTGGGCAGCAGGTCGCGGCGGGTGGAGAGCAACTGGCCGAACTTGATGAAGATCGGCCCCAGGTCCTGCAGCGCCAGGCGCAGGCGCGCGCCGCGGCTCAGCTCCAGGGGCTTGCGCGGCAGCCAGCGCCAGGGCATCAGCAGGCGCAGGCTGGCCAGCCACCAGGGCAGCAGGGGCTGTTCGAACAGCAGGTCATCGAGGCGGTAGCGGATCACGACGCGCTGGATGCGCAACAGACGGCGGACGGCGAGCAGCTTCATGCGTTATCGCTGGTATCAAGAGTGTGGGCGAGGCGGCGCAGGCGCGCCTCGAGACGTTCGATGTCGACTTTCAGCGCATCGAGCTCGCTGAACGCCGCTTCGGCTTCGCGTTTGCCGACCAGGGTGCGGGATTCCTCGGCCAGGTACTCGGAGAGGTTCTCGCCGAAACGGGCCAGACCCTGGCGGGTCCAGCGCGCGCGCAGGCGCAGGTGGCCGGCGATCAGCGCGGTGGGCACCGGGCCCAGCCAGCGCTGCAGCTCGTATTCCCAGTCCAGCTCCAGGTCTTGCACGATGCCGAACAGGTCGAGCAGCACGGCGCTGTCGCCATGCAGTTCGACCTGGGGGCTGTGCAGTACGGCGGTCTTGTCCTTGGCCAGGGCCAGCTGCGCCAGGCGCCCGGCGGGGGCACGCAGGGTGCAGTCGACCTCGCCCTCCCAGTGGGCGGCGAGCATCAGGCCTTCCTCGTCGGGCAGCACGAACACCTTCAGGGCCGGCTGCACGCAGTCGATCTCGATCACCCGGCCCTCCAGCGCCGCCAGGCGCGGGAGGGCGGTGCTGTCCAGGCGCAGGACACGGTTGAGCCCGTGCTCGGCGCTGGCGAGCAGGCCGGCCAGGAGCATCAGGGCTTGATCCCCCGGTGCACGGCGACGATGCCGCTGGTCATGTTGTGGTAGGTGACGCGGTCGAAGCCAGCCTCGACCATCATGCTCTTGAGCGTTTCCTGGTCGGGGTGCATGCGGATCGATTCGGCCAGGTAGCGGTAGCTTTCCGCGTCGTTGGTGATCAGCTTGCCGGCCAGCGGCATGAAGGCGAACGAATAGGCGTCGTAGGCCTTGGACATCAACTTGTTGGTCGGCTTGGAGAACTCCAGGATCAACAGGCGGCCACCAGGCTTGAGCACCCGCAGCATGGAACGGATGGCTTCGTCCTTGTGGGTCACGTTGCGCAGGCCGAAAGCGATGGTCACGCAGTCGAAGTGGTTGTCCGGGAACGGCAGCTTCTCGGCGTCGGCCTGGACGAACTCGATGTTGCCGGCCACGCCGCGGTCGAGCAGGCGGTCACGGCCGACCTTGAGCATCGAGTCGTTGATGTCGGCCAGCACCACCTGGCCGGTCGGGCCGACCAGGCGCGAGAACTTGGCGGCCAGGTCGCCGGTGCCACCGGCGATGTCCAGCACCCGGTTGCCGCTGCGCACGCCGGACAGCTCGATGGTGAAGCGCTTCCACAGGCGGTGCATGCCGCCGGACAGCACGTCGTTCATCAGGTCGTACTTGGCGGCCACCGAGTGGAACACTTCGGCGACTTTCTTCGCCTTCTGGCTCTCGGGCACGTCCTGGTAGCCGAAGTGGGTAGTGGGTTCGGCGTGGTCGCCTTTGCGCTGGTCGGTCATATCGCTTCACCAGAAAAAAATTACGGCCATTCTAGGGGCTGCGGGCGGATTTGTCTTGGCGGGGTGTGTCATGCAGAGGGGGCGGGCATAATGGCGATTATGTCTTCATATCCAGGATCACCCGCATGACCCAGATCAGCGTCGAACGCAAACACTCCCTCGGCCGTGACGCCGCCCGTGCCAAGGCCGAGGCGCTGGTCGACAGGCTCAGCCGCGAATACGACCTCAAGGCCACCTGGAACGGCGACCGCGTCGATGTGACGCGCAGTGGTGCCAATGGCAGCGTGCACATTGGCGAGGACACCATCCGCGTCGAGCTGAAGCTGGGCATGATGCTGTCGATGATGAGCGCCAGCATCAAGGGCGAGATCGAGCGGGCGCTGGACAAGGCACTGGCCTGATTCGCCCGTACCGTCCCGATCCCTTGTAGGCGTGGCACAAGGCCGCGCCTACATCCAGCAGGCCTGAAGCGGCAATACGGCCCACCTTAGGGTGAGGATTCTAATTTTTCCGCCTACCTTCACGCTCAAGCCCTGCCTCCCAGGGCAGTTCCTCCCTCCCTTGAACGAGCATGAGGTGCAGAGCATGGCCAAAGTGAATCTCAAGCAGAAAGACGACGCCCAAGGCAGTACCCTGGGTGAGGTGCGCGGCTACGCCCGCAAGATCTGGCTGGCGGGCATCGGTGCCTACGCCCGCGTCGGCCAGGAAGGTTCCGACTACTTCAAGGAGCTGGTGAAGGCCGGCGAAGGCGTCGAAAAACGCGGCAAGAAGCGCCTGGGTAAAGAGATCGAAGCCGCCAACGGCCATCTCGACGAAGCCACCCAGGAAGTCAGCCGGGTACGCGGCAAGGTCGAGGTCCAACTGGACAAAATCGAGAAAGCCTTCGACGCCCGTGTCGGTCGCGCCTTGAATCGCCTCGGCATTCCGTCTAAACATGACGTTGAGGCGTTGTCCATCAAGCTTGAACAGCTGCATGAGCTGCTCGAGCGTGTCGCGCACAAACCATAAGGAGAGCAGGATGGCTGGCAAGAAGAACACCGAGAAAGAAGGCAGTTCCTGGATCGGCGGAATCGAGAAGTATTCCCGCAAGATCTGGTTGGCTGGCCTGGGTATCTACTCCAAGATCGACCAGGACGGTCCCAAGCTGTTCGATTCGCTGGTGAAGGATGGCGAAAAGGCTGAGAAGCAGGCGAAGAAAACCGCCGAAGACGTGGCCGAAAGCGCCAAGTCGTCGACCAACTCCCGGGTGTCTGGCGTGAAGGACCGCGCGCTGGGCAAGTGGAGCGAGCTGGAAGAGGCCTTCGACAAGCGCTTGAACAGCGCCATCTCGCGCCTGGGCGTGCCCAGCCGCAATGAGATCAAGGCCCTGCACCAGCAGGTCGACTCGCTGACCAAGCAGATCGAGAAGCTGACCGGCGCGTCGGTGACCCCGATCTCCAAGGCCAGTGCCAGCAAGACCGCGGCCAAGCCCTTGGCCAAGGCGGCAGCCAAGCCTGCGGCCAAGACCGCTGCGGCCAAACCGGCGGCCAAGCCTGCGGCGAAAACCGCGGCGGCTAAACCGGCAGCCAAGCCAGCGGCGGCCAAACCCGCTGCCAAACCCACTGCGGCCAAAAAGCCGGCCGTGAAGAAAGCGACTCCGACCAAGCCTGCGGCAGCCAAGCCGGCCGCTCCGGCGCCCGCCGCCACCGCGGCTCCGGCTCCGAGCGCGGCCCCGGCCAGCAGCACGCCGTCGGCACCGGTAAACGCGGCCACCCAGGCCTGACACACCGCGTCGCCCTGATCGCGGGGCAAGCCCGCTCCCACGAAGCCTGCACAGGACGCGTGGGGGTGGGCTTGCCCCGTGATCGTTTCAGCCTTCCAGATAGCGCATCGCCAACTGCTCCGCCGCCCTGCGCGCCGGTGCCTGCAGATGCGGCGCCACCAGCATCATCACCTGGTATACCACCACCCCCACATCGCCCTCGCGCCCCAGCACCCGCTGGTAGTCCAGCGAGCACATCAGGGTCAGGGTGATCTGCTCCACCAGTTGCCCCAGCGCCTGGGTCTCACTGGTCACCTGGCCCTGGCCCTTGAGGCTGGCCAGCAACGCCGCCAGGGTGCGCTTGAGGGCGTTGATCAGGCTGCGCATGCCCCGCGCCAGCTTGGGCAGGCGCCCGGTGAGGTTGGACAGGTCCTGGAACAAAAAGCGGTACTGGGCCATGCGCTCGACGATCAGGTGCAGGAACAGCCAGTAGTCCTCGGCGTCCAGGCGCACATCCAGGGGCGGATCGAGCAGTGGCATCAGCTCCTCTTCGAAACGCTCGAACAGGCCGATCACCAGCGGCTCCTTGCCGTGGAAGTGGTAGTACAGGTTGCCGGGGCTGATCCCCAGTTCATTGGCGATCTCCAGGGTCGAGACGTTCGGCTCGCCCTGGCGGTTGAACAGCTGCAAGGCACATTCAAGGATACGGTCGCGGGTCTTCATCCGGTCAGCGCGCCAATACGTAGCTGCCCGGCGCGGGGCCCAGCGGTGGATAGGTGGCGTTGCCCAGTTCCTCGCGTGGCGCCTTCAGCGTGCCGGAGCGCTCACTGATCCATTCCAGCCACAACGGCCACCAGCTGCCGTCGCGCCTTTGGGCATCGTGGAACCAGGCCCGCGGGTCGCTGGAGAGCTTGGGGTTTTCCAGGTAGTAGGCCTTGGGATTGCCGGGCGGGTTGATGATGCTCTGGATATGCCCACTGTTGGCCAGGATGAAACGTCGGTCGCCACCGAGCAACAGCGCCGAGCGGTAGACCGCGTCCCACGGAGTGATGTGGTCGTTGCTGCCGGCCACGGTGAAACTGTCCAGCCCGACCTGCTTGAGGTCGATAGGTGTACCGCACACTTCCAGGCCTTCGGGGAAGGTCAGCGGGTTGAGCTTGAAGAAGTCCAGCAGGTCGCCGTGCAGGGCGGCGGGCAGGCGGGTGTTGTCGGCGTTCCAGTAGAGGATGTCGAACGCCGGCGGGGTCTTGCCCATCAGGTAGTTGTTGACCCAGTAGTTCCAGATCAGGTCGTTGGGGCGCATCCAGGCGAAGATGCGCGCCACTTCGCCGCCGTCCAGCACGCCGCGCTGGTACGAGCGGCGCTTGGCCGCCTCGATGGTCTGCTCGTCGGCGAACAGGCTGGCGGGACTGTCGAAATGGCTGTCGAGCAGGCTCACCAGGTAGGTGGCGCTGCGCACCTTGCGCAGTTGCTTCTTGGCCTGCAGGTGGCCCTGCAGGGCGGCCATGGTCAGGCCGCCGGCGCAGGCGCCCATCAGGTTGGGATCACGGCTGCCGCTGATGCTGCGGCAGGCGTTGAGCGCCTCCTCCAGGGCCTGCACGTAGCTGGACAGGCCCCATTCGCGGTGACGCGGGTCAGGGTTGCGCCAGCTGACCATGAACACCTGCAGGCCCTGCTTGAGCATGTACTGGACGAAGCTGTTGGTCGGGCCGAGGTCGAAGATGTAGAACTTGTTGATCTGCGGCGGTACCACCAGCAATGGCCGGGCGTACTGTTTCTCGCTCATGGGCTTGTACTGGATCAGTTCCAGCAGCTCGTTGCGAAACACCACCGCGCCGGGGGTGGCGGCCAGGTTGCCACCGACTTCGAAGGCCCGTTCGTCCACCTGGCGCGGCAGGCCATCGTTGTGGCGCAGGTCGTCGAGCAGGTGGCTGGCCCCGCGCAGCAGGCTCAGGCCGCCGGTGTTGAACAGCTCCTTGATCGCCAGCGGGTTGAGCAGCGAGTTGCTCGGCGCGAAGGCGTCGCTGACCAGGTTGAACAGGAACTGCGCCCGGGCGCGGTCATCGTCGGTCAGGCTGCTTTCCTCGATCCACAGGCGAGTTTGCTTCTGCCAGGCCAGGTAGGCCTGCAGGCCGCGACGGTAGAACGGGTTCTGGCTCCAGGTCGGGTCGCTGAAGCGCGCGTCGCGGGGGTGGGGTTGATAGGCGCTGTCACCGATCAGCACACGGCCCAGCTGGCCGCCCAGGCTCAGCAGATGGTGCGCGGTGTGCAGCGGGTTGCGCAGGCCGATCCGGCCGACCTGGCGCAGGGTCGAGATCAGGTCGCGACCGCGCAGGCCGGTGATGGCGTTCTGCACGTTCATGCTCGTGGCGGGGACCGGTGTCATCCCTCTGGCCGGTTTGTCCTTCATGCCAACACTCCTTCGTCAGATCCATTTCCGCGTTGGCCTTGTCGCGGGCTCGCCCGCGCGAAGGCGCACTGGGCTTGGCTGCAACTAGCCTGTGCTGACGCATAAAAAGCCTTCCTACCCCCTTGCCGCTGGCCGGGGGTGCATGACCGCGCGTTGGCGTTCCTGCTCGAGGAATTTCATGATGATCGGCGCGACGGCTTCGGCCCGGGTGATCAGGAACAGGTGGCCGTCGTCGATTATGTGTAGCTGGGCATTGGGAATTCGCCAGGCCAGCAAGCGCATGTTGATCAATGGGATCAACGGATCGTCGTCGCCGGCCAGCACCAGAGTGGGTTGGTGGATCTTGTGCAACCAGTGGATGCTGGTCCATCCGAGTCCGGCGAACAGTTGCCAGTAGTAGCCCAGCTTGCCGCCCGAACGGACCTTGGAGGCGTGGTGCATGGCCAGCTCAGGGTCGCGCCGGAAGCCGCCGCCATAGATCAGCGGGGCGATGCGGATCACATGGGAGGGTTGCACGTAGCGCCTTGGGCTGGCCATCATCCACAGCACCTTGGGCTTGCCCGGTACCATCACCGCGCCGGCGGCGGTGGCGGCCAGCACCAGCTTCTTGCAGCGCTCCGGGTAGTCGTAGGCGAACTGCTGGGCCAGGGCGCCGCCCCAGGACACACCGATGACGTTGACCTGGCCGTAGTCCAGGTAGTCGAGCATGCGCGCGGTCAGCTTGGCCAGGCCGGGAAAGCGGTAGGGGTGGCGCGGCGTCGACGAGCCGCCGACCCCGGGTACGTCGAAGGCGATGACTTCCAGGTCCGGGTCCAGCGCCTCGATGAAAGGGAATACCAGCTCGAGGTTGGCGCCGATGCCGTTGAAGATCAGCAACGGCGTCAGGTGTGGCTTGCCCGGGCGGACCGCGGTGCGGATGGACTGATCGTCCAGCTCGACGGTCCTGAAGATGTACGGTTGCGGCATGCGCGTGACTCTGTGGTGAAGGTAGCGCCGCGATGCGCCGACTGGCCCATCGCGGCGGTTCGGTTCAACGCTCGTGCACGTATGTTCCCGGTGCGGCCTCGCCTGCGGTATAGGTGCGGTTACCCAGCTTTGTAGGCGCCTTCTTGAGTTCGCCGGCGCGCTCGCCCAGCCAGGCCTGCCAGTGCAGCCACCAGGAGTCGGCGTGCTTGATGGCGTTCTCCTGCCAGGCCACCGGGTCGTCCGGGCGGTCCTCGCCGGTCAGGAAGCGTGCCTTGGGGTTGCCCGGCGGGTTGAGGATGCTCTGGATATGGCCGCTGTTGGACAGCACGAACTCGATCTTGCCGCCGAACAGGTGCGCCGAGCGGTAGCACGATTGCCACGGGGTGATGTGGTCGGCGGTGCCGGCGACGCTGTAGATGTCGCAGTCGACCTTCTTCAGGTCGATGGCGGTGCCGCACACTTCGAGGGCGTCGGAGCGGGTCAGCGGATTGTTCTTGAACATTTCGATCAGGTCGCCGTGGAAGGCGGCCGGCAGGCGGGTGGTGTCGTTGTTCCAGAACAGGATGTCGAACACCGGCGGTTCGTTGCCGAGCAGGTAATTGTTGACCCAGTAGTTCCAGATCAGGTCGTTGGGGCGCATCCAGGCGAATACCTTGGCCATGTCGCTGCCTTCGAGCACGCCAGCCTGGTAGGAGTGGCGCTTGGCCGCCTCCAGCGTTTGCTCGTCGACGAACAGCGCGACCTGGGTGTCGACGGTGGTGTCGAGCACGCTCACCAGCAGGGTGAGGGCGTTGACCTTTTTCTCGCCGAGCGCGGCGTAGTGGCCCACCAGCGCGGTGCAGGTGATGCCGCCGGAGCAGGCGCCAAGCATGTTCAGGTCCTTGCTGCCGGTGATCGCCAGCACCGCGTCGACTGCTTCCTTGAGCGCGTCGATGTAGGTCGAAAGGCCCCACTCGCGCTGAGCCTTGGTCGGGTTGCGCCAGCTGATGATGAAGGTCTGCTGCTGGGAGCGCAGGCAGAAGCGTGCCAGGCTCTTTTCCGGGCTCAGGTCGAACACGTAGAACTTGTTGATCTGGGGCGGTACCACCAGCAGCGGACGGCTGTGCACCTGCTCGGTAATGGGGCTGTACTGGATCAGCTCCAGCACATCGTTGCGGTACACCACCGAGCCTTCGCTGGTGCCGAGGTTCTTACCGACCTCGAAGGCCTCCATGTTCACCTGGCTGGGCATGCCGCCGTTGTTGACGATGTCCTTGGCCAGGTTGGACAGCCCGTCGAGCAGGCTCTTGCCGCCGGTCTCGAAGAAGCGCTTGACCGCGGCGGGGTTGGAAAGGGTGTTGGTGGGGGCCATGGCCTCGGTCACCAGGTTGATGACGAACTGCCCGCGGCTGATGTCCTGGGGCGACAGGTCGCTTTCGCTGATCCAGTCGTTGAGCTCCTTGCGCCAGGCCAGGTAGGTCTGCAGGTAGCGGCGGTACAGGGGGTTCTTGCTCCACGCCGGGTCGGCGAAGCGACGGTCGTCGCCTTCGGGCTGCAGGGCCGACTTGCCCAGCAGCACGTTCTTCAGCTCCAGGCCGAAATGCGCCACGTGCTTGGCGCTGTGCAAGGGCTGGCGTATTGCCTGGCGCAACACCGTGCGCGCCGATGTCAGCAGATCCTTGCGGCGAATGCCGATAACCGGGTTCAGCCCCAGGGTGTTTTCCGAGGCCTGCCGCTGCAACTCATCGTTGTTCTTGTTACTCATCTACGACGCTCCGTTGTCCTGAGACGAGTACCGGTGTGCTGTGACAGCCCGGTACTGCTACTCGGGTGACCAGTGATAAGGAACAGCGGTGCTGCGACCGGATGCGTGCCGATGATGAGCTGCGTGGGTTTCTGCGTGTGAAGACAACCTGCTTTCGCTCGCGACCTCTACATACCGGCCCGGCCCTGCCTGCCTTCAAGGCGATGCAGGGAACTTGCCAGCTCCATTGGTTACCCGACTTTCGTGTAATGCGCAAGACAGCCAATCTTTGGCTGTCATCAAGGCATTCAAGCAGATGAGATTAGAAAATGCGCTCTAAAGCCTGCGAGCCTTGAGCTAGAGCATCAATTTCACCACCGATTCGGACGGGTCGCGGGATTTGCCGGCCTTGTGCAATTCGTCGAGGTACTCGGCCCACAGCTGCTCCTGGCGCAGGCACAGCTGCTCGAGGTACTCCCAGGTGAACAATCCGGAGTCATGGCCATCGTCGAAGGTCAGTTTCAGTGCATATTGACCGGCCGGTTCCAGACCGCTGAGGCCGACGTTGATCTTGCCAAATTGCAGGATGGGGTTGCCGTGGCCCTGGACCTCGGCGGACGGCGAATGCACGCGCAGGAATTCGGCGGGCAGGTGGTAGACCTCGCCGGGGGCGTAGGTGAGGGTGAGGGTCTTGGAGGCTTTGTGCAGGTTGATGGCGGTGGGGAGGCGGGCCATGGCTGGAATCTCTGGTGAGCTGATGGTGCAAGCTTCGGGAGATTCAGGGGATTGTGCAAGGGGGCTGCAAAGCAGCCCCCAGCGGTCTTACAGGATATAGCGCGACAGGTCTTCGTTCTGCGCCAGCTCACCCAGGTGGCTGTTTACGTAGGCGGCGTCGATGTGGATCGGCGTCTCGTCGTGGGTGCTGGCCAGGTCGCCGGCGCTGAACGACACTTCTTCGAGCAGGCGCTCGAGCAAGGTGTGCAGGCGGCGGGCACCGATGTTCTCGGTCTTCTCGTTGACCTGGTAGGCGATCTCGGCCAGGCGCTTGAGGCCTTCGTCGGCGAACTCGATGTTCAGGCCCTCGGTCTTGAGCAGGGCGCTGTACTGTTCGGTCAGTGAGGCATGCGGCTCCTTGAGGATGCGCTCGAAGTCTTCCGGGGTCAGCGCCTTGAGCTCGACACGGATTGGCAGGCGGCCCTGGAGCTCGGGCACCAGGTCGCTTGGCTTGCTCAGGTGGAACGCGCCGGAGGCGATGAACAGGATGTGGTCGGTCTTGACCATGCCCAGCTTGGTGTTGACGGTGCAGCCCTCGATCAGCGGCAACAGGTCGCGCTGTACGCCTTCACGGGAGACATCGGCGCCGCCGACGTTGCCACGCTTGGCCACCTTGTCGATCTCGTCGATGAACACGATGCCGTGCTGCTCGACCGCTTCCAGGGCCTTGGCCTTGAGCTCTTCCTCGTTGACCAGGCGGCCGGCTTCCTCGTCGCGGACCATCTTCAGGGCGTCCTTGACCTTCAGCTTGCGGCTCTTGCGCTTGCCCTTGCCCATGTTGGCGAACAGGCTCTGCAGCTGGTTGGTCATCTCTTCCATGCCGGGCGGCGCGGCGATCTCGACGCCCATGTTCTCGGCGACTTCGATCTCGATTTCCTTGTCGTCCAGCTGGCCTTCGCGCAAGCGCTTGCGGAACAGCTGGCGGGTGTTGGAGTCGGTGCTGGACTGCTGGGCTTCCTCGCTGAAGCTGCTGACCCGCGCCTGCGGTAGCAGGGCGTCGAGGATACGGTCTTCGGCGGCGTCCTCGGCGCGGTGGCGCACGCGCACGATCTCCTGCTCGCGCAGCATCTTCAGCGCGGCGTCGGCCAAGTCGCGGATGATCGACTCGACGTCACGGCCAACGTAGCCAACTTCGGTGAACTTGGTCGCCTCGACCTTGATGAACGGCGCGTTGGCCAGCTTGGCCAGGCGGCGGGCGATTTCGGTCTTGCCGACACCGGTGGGGCCGATCATCAGGATGTTCTTGGGCGTCACTTCGGCACGCAGCTCGGCAGGGAGCTGCATGCGCCGCCAGCGGTTGCGCAGGGCGATGGCGACGGCGCGCTTGGCGTCGTCCTGACCGATGATGTGGCGGTTCAGTTCGTGAACGATTTCGCGGGGGGTCATGGACATGATGAATGTGGTCCTTCGGCAAAGTGGGTCAGCGTGGAAAAGCCCCATCACCGGGATGGGGCGCCAGAACAGCTGATCACTCGGCCAGGTCCTGCTCCTCGATGGTCAGGTTGTGGTTGGTGAACACGCAAATGTCGCCGGCGATGTTCAGGGCTGTCTCGGCGATCTCACGGGCCGAGAGGTCGGTCTTGTTCAGCAGGGCGCGGGCCGCGGCCTGGGCGTAGGCACCGCCGGAACCCATGGCGATCAGGCCGTCCTCGGGTTCGACCACGTCGCCGTTACCAGTGATGATCAGCGAGGCGTCCTTGTTGGCCACGGCCAGCATGGCTTCCAGGCGGCTCAGGGTACGGTCGGTACGCCATTCCTTGGCCAGCTCGACGGCGGCGCGCACCAGATGGCCGGAGTGTTTCTGCAACTGGGCTTCGAAGCGTTCGAACAGCGTGAAGGCATCGGCGGTGGCACCGGCGAAGCCGGCGATGACCTGGCCGTTGTACAGGCGACGGACTTTCTTGGCGTTGCCTTTCATCACAGTGTTGCCGAGGGAAACCTGGCCGTCGCCGCCCATGACGACTTTGCCGTTACGGCGGACAGAAACGATGGTAGTCAAGGGAGAGTCTCCACGCAGCGGGGCGAAAATGCCTGATGCAGACTGATATGGGGGGAGGGGGGAAGGATTTCAACCAGCGGGGATGAATGGTTGTTTCAGGTCTTTGCCGGCCCCATCGCGGGGCAAGCCCGCTCCCACGCCAGGTCGACCTTGCGTGGGAGCTCCTGCGTGGGAGCGGGCTTGCCCCGCGATAGGCGTTACTCAGGCCTCGTGGCAGACGTGCCCATCGACCAAGGTATAACGCACCGCGCCCGGCAGGCAGTGGCCGATGAACGGGCAGTTCGCACCGCGAGAGAACCACTGCTCGCCTGCCACGGTGGACGCGTTCGGATCGAACAGCACCAGGTCCGCCGCGCCACCCACCTTCAGCTCGCCGGCCGGCAAGCGCATCGCGGCAGCCGGGCCGCTGCTCAGGCGTGCCAGCAGGGTTGGCAGGTCGAGCAGGCCGTCCTCGACCAGGGTCATGGCCAGCGGCAACAGCAGCTCGACGCTGCTGATACCCGGCTCGGTGGCACCGAACGGCGCCAGCTTGGCATCACGCTCGTGAGGCTGGTGATGGCTGCTGATCGCCTGAATCACCCCGGACTTCACCGCCTCGCGCAGGCCATCGCGGTCGGCGGCGGTGCGCAGCGGCGGCTGCACGTGGTACAGGCTGGAGAAGTCGCGCAGCGCTTCGTCGGTGAGGATCAGCTGGTACAGCGCCACGTCGGCGGTGACCGGCAGCCCCAGCGCCTGGGCCTGGGCGATCAACCGGGCGCCGCGGGCGCTGGTGATCTGGGTGAAGTGGGCGCGCACGCCACTCTGCTCGACCAGCAGCAGGTTGCGGGCCAGGGCCACGGTCTCGGCGGTTTCCGGGATGCCCGGCAGCCCGAGGAAGCTGGCCATGGGGCCTTCGTGGGCCAGGCCGCCTTGCGCCAGGTCGCGGTCCTGGGAGTGGAACACCACGGTCAGGTCGAAGGTCGCCGCGTATTCCAGGGCGCGGGCCAAGGTGCGGTTGTTGGGGATTTCCTTCAGGCCGTTGCCGAAGGCCACGCAACCGGTGTCGCGCAGGGCTACCAGTTCGGCCAGTTGCTCGCCTTCCAGGCCCTTGGTCAGGGCGCCTATCGGGTAAACCTTGCTGTTGGCCGCCTCGCGGGCGCGGTCGAGGATCAGTTCGGCGACTGCCGAGGTGTCCAGCACCGGCTTGGTCTGCGGTGGGCAGCACAGGCTGGTGACGCCGCCAGCCACGGCGGCGCGGGTTTCACTGGCGATGTTGCCCTTGCGGCTGTAGCCCGGCTCGCGCAGGGAGACGCCGAGGTCGACCAGGCCCGGCGCGGCTACCAGACCGTCGGCCTGGATCGTGCGGCTGGCGTTGAAACCGGCCGGCGCCGCGCCGATGGCGGCGATGCGCCCGCCGTCCAGGTGCAGGTCGGTGATGCGGTCCAGGCCGCTGGCAGGATCGATGACCCGGGCGCCGATAATGCTGATGGTCACTGGGCGTTCTCCTGGTCGAATTGACGTTGCGCGTTCTGCCCGCTCATGGCCATGGACAGCACGGCCATGCGCACGGCGATGCCGTAGGTGACCTGGTTGAGGATCACCGAGTGCTGGCCGTCGGCCACCGCCGATTCGATTTCCACGCCGCGGTTGATCGGACCCGGGTGCATGACGATGGCATCCGGCTTGGCCCCGGCCAGGCGCGAGGTGGTCAAGCCGAACAGGCGGTAGAACTCGCCCTCGCTGGGCAGCAGGCCGCCGGCCATGCGCTCGCGCTGCAGGCGCAGCATGATCACCACGTCGACATCCTTGAGACCTTCGGCGAGGTCGGTGTAGACCTTCACCCCGTATTGTTCGATACCAATCGGGATTAGCGTCTTCGGGCCGATCACGCGGATGTCCGGGCAGCCCAGCGCCTTGAGCGCGAGCATGTCCGAGCGCGCCACCCGCGAGTGCAGGATGTCGCCGACGATGGCCACGGAGAGGTTTTCGAAGCCGCCCTTGTGCCGACGAATGGTGAGCATGTCGAGCATGCCCTGGGTCGGGTGGGCGTGGCGGCCGTCACCGCCATTGATTACTGCCACGTCCGGGCACACATGCTCGGCGATGAAGTGGGCGGCGCCGGAATCGGAGTGGCGCACGACGAACATGTCGGCGGCCATGGCCTCCAGGTTACGCAGGGTGTCGAACAGGGTCTCGCCCTTGCTGGTCGAGGAAGTCGACACGTTCAGGCTGATCACGTCGGCCGACAGGCGCTGGGCCGCCAGTTCGAAGGTGGTGCGGGTGCGGGTGGAGTTCTCGAAGAACACGTTGCACACGGTCTTGCCGCGCAGCAACGGGACTTTCTTCACGGCCCGGGCGCCGACTTCGAGGAACGAGTCGGCGGTGTCGAGGATCTCGGTGAGCAGTTCGCGGGGCAAACCGTCGAGCGAGAGGAAGTGGCGCAGCTGGCCCTGGTCATTGAGCTGCAGCGGGCGCTTGGCGTCGAGTGGCGTCATCGCGGGGGACTCTTAAAGGGCGGAAGCGGGAGCGAGGTCCTGGCGCTCGAGGGCGAGCGGCGTGGGTCCGGTCAATTTTACCCGTTCATGGGCGGCCAGGGACAGGGTGGCGCCGACTACATTCGGCCGGATCGGCAATTCGCCGGCATCCAGGTCGAGCAGGCAGGCCAGGGTCACGCTGGCCGGACGGCCATAGTCGAACAGCTCGTTGAGGGCGGCGCGGATGGTGCGCCCGCTCATCAGCACGTCGTCTACCAGCACCAGGTGCTGGCCTTCGATCTCGAACGGCAGCTCCGAAGGGCGCACCTGCGGGTGCAAGCCGTTCTGGCTGAAGTCGTCGCGGTAGAAGGACACATCCAGGGTGCCCAGCGGGCCCTGGTCGCCCAGCTCGGCCAGCAGGGCCTGGGCCACCCACACGCCGCCGGTGCGGATGCCGATGAAGCGCGGCTCGCTGATGCCGCGGCGGGCCAGGTGGGCGCGAAGGTCGACGGCCATCTGCCGGATCAGATCGGCGGGATTGGGTAGGCTCATTGCGTGCTCCTCGGAAGGCGGGCGCCGGCTCCAGCCGGCGGCAAAGCGGATTTAAGTGTTGGCCTCCAGCCAGCCTTGCAGCAGCAGGGCGGCGGCGATGGCGTCGACCGGGTTGTCGCGGTAGCTGCCGTGGCGCCCGCCTCGGGCCATCTGCTCGCCCTTGGCCTCGAAGGTGGTCAGGCGTTCGTCGTGGGTGTGCACCGGCAGGTTGTAGCGGCCGTGCAGGCGCCGGGCAAATTTCTCGGCGCGTTCGCTCATCTCGCTGGGCGTGCCGTCCATGTTCAGCGGCAGGCCGACAACGATCGCGTCGGGTTTCCATTCCTTGATCAGCTTCTCGACCTGGTTCCAGTCCGGTACGCCGTTCTGGGCCTTGAGCGTGCACAGCTCGCGGGCCTGGCCGGTGATCACCTGGCCGACGGCCACGCCGATCTGTCGGGTGCCATAGTCGAAGCCCAGCAGTAGACGCAGTTCGGCCATCAGGCGTGGCCCGCCTGGCTGGTCAGCAGGCTGAGGTTGATCCCCAGGCTCGCGGCGGCGGCGCCCAGGCGTTGGTCGCTGGCCAGGCCAAAGATGATCTCGGGGTCGAAGGGGCAGTTGAGCCAGGCATTGTCGGCCAGCTCCGCCTCCAGCTGGCCGGCTTCCCAACCCGCGTAGCCCAGGGTGATGAGGCTCTTGCGCGGGCCATCGCCGGTGGCGATGGCGAACAGCACGTCTTGGGAAGTGGACAGCGACAGGCCCTCCAGCTCGACCGTGGCCTGGTAGCTGCGGTCGTTGCTGTGCAGCACGAAACCGCGGTCGGTCTGCACCGGGCCACCCTGGTAGATCGGGATATGCAGGGTGCTGGCGGGCGGCTCGTCGTCCGGGCGCAACTGCTCGAGGATGTCGGCCAGGTTCAGCTCCTGCGGGCGATTGACCACCAGGCCCATGGCGCCGTGGGCATTGTGCTCGACGATGTAGGTGAGGGTCTGGGCAAAGTTCGGATCGGCCATGTGCGGCATGGCGATCAGGAACTGGTGCTTGAGGTAGCTGGGGGCGAGGGTTTTCATGACCGCTAGTGTGGCGCCAGGTGACGAGACTGACAAGCGGGGTCCCACACCGATCGTGCAGAACTCAAGCCATGCGCTGTCCCTGTGGGCGCTGGCTTGCCAGCGATGGGCCGCAACGCGGCCCCGATCAGTTGCTCGACAGCCGGTCACCCCGGGCAAAGCGCCAGGTGCGGATGATCTCCAGGCGGTCGAACTCCGCCAGGTCGCCGGTGAACGGCGCGAATGGCGCCGCCAGGCGCACGATGCGCTGGGCCGCCTGGTCCAGCACCGGCTGGCCCGACGATTCCAGTACCAGCACTTCGTACAACGAGCCGTCGCGGTTGATCGACACCATCATCCGCAAGCTGCCGTACAGCTGCTGGCGCCGGGCCTCCTCGGGGTAGTTGAGGTTGCCGATGCGCTCGACCTTCTTGCGCCACTCTTCCTTGTACCAGGCGCCCTTGTCGCGCAGGGTCGAGGCGGCGTTCAGGCGATGGATGCGCGGGCGCTTGGCATACAGTTGCTGCTCATGGGACAGCTCGGCCTCGAGGCTGGCGATCTGGCTGGACAGCTGCGAGCTGTCGAAGTCCGGCACCTTGGCCTCGGGCTTGGGCTGCGGCTTGCTTTCCTTCGGCCTGGGCTCGACCTTCTGGGTTTTCGGCGCCTGGGTGGCGACCACGGACTTCGCCGGTGCGGGCGGGATCTCTGGTTTCGCCGCCGGCGGCGGCGTGATCTTGTTGATCTTGCTGTCCTGGAACGGCGCGACCTCGGTGGTTTTGGGCACCGCCTTTTTTTCCAGGGTGCCGCTGCCCTGCTGGTTGTCCTGGGCCTGGAAGTCGGCCTTCTCGGGCGCCTTCTCACTCTTGAAGGTGGCCAGGGTGATGTCCATGGTGTGGCGGATGTCGGCCGGCTTGACCACGGTGAAACCCACGCCCAGGATCAGCGCTAGGTGCACCAGGGCGGCCAGGAACAGGGTGAAGCCGAGCCTGTCCACCGGGCGAACGCGGGGTGGCAGCAGGTCGGCGGGGATGTCGGCAGGCAGCGTCATCAGGTATCCAGCAACCGCGAAACAGGGCGCAGGTCAGCGAAAAAGGACCGGCATCATACCCCACTCCGCGGGTTTGCCACGTGTCGGCGGTCAGCGCGCCTGCAGCTTGCGATCAATGGCGTCCATCAAACGGCCGCCGATGTCGGTGTTGTAGGCAGCATCGATCTCGCGAATGCAGGTCGGGCTGGTGACGTTGATTTCGGTGAGGTAGTCGCCGATCACGTCCAGGCCGACGAACAGCAGGCCCTTCTCGCGCAGGGTCGGGCCGACCTGGGCGGCGATCCAGCGGTCGCGCTCGCTCAGCGGCCGGGCTTCGCCGCGTCCGCCGGCGGCCAGGTTGCCGCGGGTCTCGCCGCTGGCCGGGATGCGCGCCAGGCAGTAGTCCACCGGCTCGCCGTCGATCATCAGGATGCGCTTGTCGCCGTCCTTGATCGCCGGCAGGTAGGCCTGGGCCATGATCTGCTGGGCGCCGAGCGCGGTCAGGGTCTCGAGGATCACCGACAGGTTGGGATCACCGGCCCGGTGACGGAAGATCGAGGTGCCGCCCATGCCGTCCAGCGGCTTGAGGATCACATCGCCGTGCTCGGCCGCGAATTCTCGGATGATGTCCGGGCGACGGCTGACCAGGGTCGGCGGCGTGCACTGCGGGAACAGCGTGGCGAACAGCTTCTCGTTGCAGTCGCGCAGGCTCTGCGGGCGGTTGACCACCAGCACGCCTTCGGCCTCGGCCTGCTCCAGCAGGTAGGTGCTGTAGACGAACTCCATGTCGAAGGGCGGGTCCTTGCGCATCAGGATCACGTCCAGCTCGGCCAGCGGGCTGTCCTGCTCCTCGTCCAGCTCGAACCAGCGGGCCGGGTCGGCGAACACCTTGAGCGGGCGCATCCGCGCGCGGGCCTTGCCCTGGGCCTGGTACAGGTCGCGCTGTTCCATGTAGAACAGGCTCCAGCCACGGACCTGGGCGGCCAGCAGCATGGCCAGCGAGCTGTCCTTTTTGTAGGAGATGGACGCGATGGGGTCCATGACAATCCCGAGGCGAACGCTCATGGGGTAGTTCCTCTTGGCGGCGGGTGGCCGCGATGGCACGAAAGAAAAGTGGCTCAGGGTGGCGCCGGGCGCGCCCACGGTCAAGGGGCGGGCGGATGGAATGGCCCTCTGGACTGTGTTAAAAAGGCCAGGCACATGGCCTGCACGGCCTTTTGGCGAATTCGCTCCCAGGCAGAAGCGCAACTATGGAACAACCCCTGAAGGTGATGGTGATCGACGACTCCCGCACGATCCGCCGCACCGCGCAGATGTTGCTCGGCGAGGCCGGCTGCGAGGTGATCACCGCCAGTGACGGCTTCGACGCCCTGGCCAAGATCGTCGATCACAAGCCCCGGATCATCTTCGTCGATGTGTTGATGCCGCGCCTTGACGGTTACCAGACCTGCGCCATCATCAAGCACAACAATACGTTCAAGGACACCCCGGTGATCCTGCTGTCTTCCCGCGATGGCCTGTTCGACAAGGCCCGCGGCCGGGTGGTCGGCTCCGACCAGTTCCTGACCAAACCGTTCAGCAAGGAAGAACTGCTCGACGCGATCCGTGCCAGCGTGCCTGGTTTCGCCGCGCAGGACCCACACGCACCCTGACGCCGCCCTCGCCGGACGGCGTCTCTATTTCCTGATGGGGAAACAGCATGGCCCGAATTCTGATTGTCGACGATTCGCCGACAGAGATGTACAGATTGACCGAATGGCTGGAGAAAAGCGGCTATGGGGTGCTCAAGGCCGACAATGGCGCCGACGGCGTGGCCCTGGCCCGCCAGGAGAAACCCGATGCCGTGCTGATGGACATCGTCATGCCTGGCATGAACGGCTTCCAGGCCACCCGGCAACTGAGCAAGGACCCGGAAACCAGCGCCATTCCGGTGATCGTGGTGACCACCAAGGACCAGGAAACCGACCGAATCTGGGCCCAGCGTCAGGGCGCCCGCGATTTCCTGACCAAGCCGGTGGAGGAGGAGGCGCTGATCGCCAAGTTGAAAGAAGTGCTCGGCGCTTGACCACCCGGCCCCAGGGCGCGTCGCTGACCGCCTTCGAGCTGTTGCTGGACATCGACCGGCGCTGCCGCCTGCTGGTGGCCGACCAGCCACCGCAGGACACCCGCCTGCAGCAGTGGAGCGGCATCGGCTTTCGCATTGCCGGGCAGTGGTTCGTCGCGCCCATGGGCGAGGTTGCCGAGGTGCTGCGCGAGCCCCGCAGCAGCCGGGTGCCGGGGGTGCAGCCGTGGGTCCGCGGGGTGGCCAACCTGCGCGGCCGGCTGTTGCCGGTGATGGACCTGTGCGCGTTCTTCGGTCTCGGCCCGGCGGCGGCGGGCAAGCAACGGCGGGTACTGGTGCTGGACCATGAGGAGCTGTTCGCCGGGCTGTTGGTGGACGAGGTGGTCGGCCTGCAGCACTTCGCCCTGAGCAGCCTCGAGCTGTCGCCGCCGCAACCGCTGATTCGCGCGGCCACGCCCTTCGTGCAGGGCCATTTCCCCCGTGAACGCAATTGGGCGATCTTCAGCCCGTTCGCCCTGGCACAGGCCCCGGGTTTTCTCGATGTGGCGTTGTAGAGGATTTTCGACGTGAACAAGCCAGGACCTTCCGTAGCCACCGCAGGCGTCTCGCCAGCCGCCCTGGCCCAGCGCCCGCGCAGCACCGCGCAGATTACCGTGCTGTTCGTGGTGCTGATCCTGTCGATCGTCCTGCTGTTCGCCAACTTCGCTTACCTCAACACCCAGGCCAACCACGACAAGCAGTACATTGGCCATGCCGGCGAGCTGCGCGTGCTGTCCCAGCGCATTGCCAAGAACGCCACCGAGGCGGCGGCGGGCAAGGCGCTGGCGTTCAAGCTGCTCAGCGACGCGCGCAACGACTTCGAGCGGCGCTGGGGCTACCTGCGCGAGGGCGACAAGACCACCGGCCTGCCAGCCGCGCCGGTGACGGTGCGCGACGAGATGGACGCGGTGCGCCAGGACTGGGAGAACCTGCGCAAGAACACCGACACCATCCTCGCCAGCGAACAGACCGTGCTGTCGCTGCACCAGGTCGCGGCCACCCTGGCCGAGACCGTGCCGCAGTTGCAGGTCGAGTACGAGAAGGTGGTGGAGATCCTGCTGCAGAGCGGCGCGCCTGCCAACCAGGTGGCGGTGGCCCAACGCCAGTTGCTGCTGGCCGAACGCATTCTCGGCTCGGTCAATACTGTGCTGGCCGGCGACGAAACCTCGGTGCAGGCCGCCGATGCCTTCGGCCGCGACGCCAGCCGCTTCGGTCAGGTGCTCGAAGGCATGCTCGCCGGCAACCCGGCGATCCAGGTCACCCGGGTCGAGGACGCCGACGCCCGGGCGCGGCTGGCCGAGATCGCCGAGTTGTTCCAATTCGTTTCGGGCTCGGTGGATGAGATCCTCGAGACATCACCCGAGCTGTTCCGGGTACGTGAGGCCGCCGGAAACATCTTCAGCCTGTCGCAGACCCTGCTCGACGAGGCCTCGCACCTGGCCAACGGTTTCGAGAACCTGGCCGGCGGGCGCACCCTGGACACCGTCGGCGGCTACGTGCTCGGCCTGCTGGCGCTGGCTTCGATCATCCTTATCGGCCTGGTGATGGTGCGCGCCACCCACCGCCAGCTGCGCGAGACCGCCGAGAAGAACGAACGCAACCAGCAGGCGATCATGCGCCTGCTCGACGAGATCGAGGAGCTGGCCGACGGCGACCTGACCGTCACCGTATCGGTCACCGAGGACTTCACCGGCGCCATCGCCGACTCGATCAACTACTCGGTCGACCAGCTGCGCGACCTGGTGGCCACCATCAACCACAGCGCCGAGCAGGTCGCCGCCGCCGTGCAGGACACCCAGAACACCGCCCGCCAGCTGGCCAAGGCCTCCGAGCACCAGGCCGAGCAGATCAGCGAGGCCTCCGAGGCGGTGGGCGACATGGTCGAGTCAATCGACCGCGTCTCGGCCCACGCCTACGAGTCGGCCAAGGTGGCCGAGCGCTCGGTGGCAATCGCCAACAAGGGCAACGAGGTGGTGCACAACACCATCCACGGCATGGACAACATCCGCGAGCAGATCCAGGACACCGCCAAGCGGATCAAGCGTCTGGGCGAGTCCTCCCAAGAGATCGGCGACATCGTAAGCCTGATCGACGACATTGCCGACCAGACCAACATCCTCGCCCTCAACGCGGCGATCCAGGCCTCGCTGGCTGGCGAGGCTGGTCGCGGCTTTGCCGTGGTGGCCGATGAAGTGCAACGCCTGGCCGAGCGCTCCTCTTCGGCGACGCGGCAGATCGAGGCATTGGTGCGCACCATTCAGGCCGATACCAACGAGGCGGTGATCTCCATGGAGCAGACCACCGCCGAAGTGGTGCGTGGTGCGCGCCTGGCCCAGGATGCCGGGGTGGCCCTGGCGGAAATCGAGGGTGTGTCGCAGACCATGGCCGACCTTATCCACAGCATCTCCGACGCCGCCCAGTTGCAGACCTCCTCGGCGGGGCAGATTTCCCACACCATGGCGGTGATCCAGCAGATCACCGCGCAGACCTCCGCCGGCTCCGGCGCCACCGCTGACAGTATCCGCCACCTGGCGCGCATGGCCAGCGAGATGCGCCGCTCGGTGTCCGGCTTCACCCTGCCCAAGCCGGTGGAGCGCTCGTGAGCGAGGCGCACCTGAACCCGTCCGGCGAGCGCCACGACACGGTGGCCCTGGCCTGGACCAAGGCGCCGATCCTCGATTGCCTGGGCCAGGCGCGCCAGGCCCTGGAGCGCTTCTCGGCGGAACCGGGCGACCTGTCGATGCTGGCGTTCTTCGTTGACAACCTGCACCAGGTCCACGGCTGCCTGCACATGCTCGCGCTGCCGGGCGCGATGCGCCTGGCCGAGGAACTGGAGCTGCTCGGGCGGGCCATGGCCGACGGTCAAGTGAGCCCACGCGGCGATTGCCTGGGGGCGCTGTTCCGCGGGCTCGAGCAATTGCCGCCGTACCTGGACCGCCTGCGCGGCGCGCGCCACGACCTGCCGCTGGTGGTCATGCCGCTGCTCAACCAGTTGCGGGTCTGCCGTGGTGCCGAGCCCTTGGCCCAGGGCAGCCTGCTGGGCGACCTGGGGCAACGGCTGGCCGGGGCGGCGGACCTGGCCAACCTCGACCTGTCCCTGGGCAGCTGGCGTGAGCACATGCAGGCCGGCCCGGGGCGCGATGCGCTGCGCTCGGTGGTGATGGCCTTGTGCGACGACCTGATGCGCATCAAGGACCGCCTTGACCCCTTCGTCGGCGGCGAGCGCTCGCCCAGCGAGCCACTGGAGTCGCTGCTGCCGCCCTTGCGGCATGTGGCCGATACCCTGGCGGTGCTGGGCTTCCAGCAGCCGCGGCGGGTGATCATCGACCAGGTGCTGGCGCTGCAGGCACTGGTTGAAAAGGACAGCGCCGTGGATGAAGCGCTGCTGATGGATGTCGCCGGGGCACTGCTGTATGTCGAGGCCACCCTCAACGGCATGGTCGGCCCGTTGGAGGAAACCAACCCCGGCAGTTTGCCCGGCTCGGACCTGGCCGAAATCCGCCAGCTGGTGCTCAACGAGTCGCTCAACGTGCTGCAGCAGGCCAAGGACCTGATCGGCGATTGCCTGGAGTCCGACTGGTCGCGCCAGCGCCTGCAGGCCCTGCCCGGCTTGTTGCAGCAGGTGCGCGGGGCGCTGGCGATGCTGATGTTGCCGGCGGCCGCCGAGGTATTTGCCGGTTGCGCGGGCTATGTGCAGGGCTGGCTGGTGCACCTGGAGGATGAGCCGCAAGCGGACGAACTGGCGCATCTGGCAGATGCCCTGAGTGCCGGCGAAGCCTGGTTGCAATGGCGGGTGGCCGATCCGCTGGCCGACGCCCAGCGCTTCATCGCCATGGCCCACGCCAGCCTGGCCGCGCTGGGCGTGCAGTGTGCGCGCGACACGGCAGCCGCCGGCGGCGAGCAGGCGCTGGACGGTATCGACGATGAATTGCGCGAGGTGTTCCTCGAAGAGGCTGGCGAGCTGCTGCCGGAGATCGAGCGCCAATGGCTGCGCTGGCGCGCCGACAATGGTCTGCGCGAGGCGTTGATCGAGGTGCGCCGGGCACTGCACACTCTCAAGGGCAGCGGGCGGATGGTCCATGCCGAAGCCGTGGCCGAGCTGGCCTGGGGCGCCGAGCACCTGCTCAATCGGGTGCTGGAAGGGCGCATCGTGCTCAGCGCCGAAGGCCTGGTGGCCCTGCAGCAGGTGTTCGTGCGCCTGCCCGACCTGCTGGCCGACTTCGCCGCCAGCCAACTGCCGCCCACGGCCGAGATCGAACAGCTGGCCGGGCACCTGCACGCGCTGGCGCTCAACGACACGCCGGCCAGCGCCAGCATCGATGGTCTCGACCCGCAGTTGCTGGAAATTTTCCGCAACGAAGCCCAGGGCCACCTGGCCGGCCTTGATGGCTTCCTGCAGGCGGTCGATGGGCGGGGCAGCGCGGTCAGTGACAGCCTGCAACGCGCCCTGCACACCCTCAAGGGCAGCGCCGCCATGGCCGGCGTGATGCCGGTGGCGGAGCTGGCCACCGCCCTCGACCGCCTGGTGCGCGAATACAAGGGGCACCAGCTACCCCTGCGCGTGGCCGAGATCGAACTGCTGGAGGCGGCGCGTGCGCTGTTCCACCTGGGCCTGGCCCAGCTGGGCAGCACGCCGTTGGCGCCCATCCCCGGGGCCGCCGGGCTTATCGAGCAGGTCGGGCAGACGGTAGACGCCCGGCTGGCCCAGCTCCAGGCCGAACCGCACCCGCCGCGGCGGGCCCGACGCGACCCGCAACTGACGGCCACCTTCCTGACCATGGGCATGGACATCCTGCTCGATGCCGAGGCGCGGCTTGCCAACTGGCAGGGCGATCCTGCGCAGCACCACGAGCTGCACCTGCTGCTCGAGGAAATGACCACCCTCGGTCATGGCGCGCACCAGGCCGAGCTGTGGCAGGTCGATGAGGTCTGCGAAGGGCTGCTGGACCTGTATGGCGCGGTTGAGGAGGGCAGCCTGGCGGTCACGCCACGCTTCTTCGCTGTCGCCCGGCAAGCCCACGAAGCGCTGCTCGACCTGTTCGACGAGATTGCCGCCGGCCAGGACCCGAACCCACGGCCTGAATGCCTGGCAGCCCTGCATGGCCTGCTCGACGATGCCCTCGATCCTGCCGCCCTGGGGCTGGTCGGGGCGAACGGCGTGACAGCGCTGACAGCGCCAGGCGAGTTGCCGGACCCCGCGGTGGTCGAGCTGTTCCTCGAAGAAGCCGGGGATATCCTCGACGGTGCCGACCAGGCCTTGCGGCAATGGAAGTCCGATCCGGACAGCCTGTCGCCGCTGTCGGCGCTGCAGCACGATGTGCTCACCCTCAAGGGCGGGGCGCAGATGGCGGCGATCGGCGCCGTCGAGGTGCTGGCCCAGGAACTGGCGCTGCTCTATGAAGGCCTGGTGGACCGTCGGCTAGGTGCCGGCCCGGCGCTGTTCGAGCTGCTCCGGCGCAGCCATGACGCCCTGGCCGAAATGTTGCGCAGCCTGCGCGAGGGCCAGCCACCGCTGTCGGCGGTGGAGTTGCTGGGCGAGTTGCGCGAGTTCCGCCACAGCGCCCCGCCTCCCGTCGCCTCCGAGCCGCAGGAGGACAACGAAGAAACCGAGGGCGACAAGGAGCTGCTGGAGGTTTTCCTCGAAGAGAGCTCCGATATCCTCGAGAGCGCGGCCGAGTCCCTGGCGCGCTGGCAGGTCGACCCGCGCAACACGGTCGAGGTGGAGAACCTGCTGCGCGACCTGCACACGCTCAAGGGCGGCGCGCGCATGGTCGAGATCGCCGCCATCGGCGACCTCGCCCATGAGTTGGAATTCCTCTACGAACTGCTCGCCGCCGGGCGCCTGCCGTCGACGCCGGCCCTGTTCAGCCTGCTGCAGAATTGCCATGACCGCCTGGCGCACATGCTCGACGCGGCGCGCCTGGGCGAGCCGCTGCATGCGGCCACGGCGCTGATCGACTACATCCGCAACTTCTCCAGCGCCGCCCTGACCGACAGCGTGGCCGGCCAGGCCCAGGTCGAGCCGGCCCCCGCCGAAATCCCGGCCGTAGCCCCCGAGCGGGCGGGCGATATGGTCAAGGTCGATGCCGAACTGCTCGACGACCTGGGCAACCTGGCCGGTGAGCACTCGGTCATTCGTGGGCGTATCGAGCAGCAGGTCAACGATGCGCAGTTCGCCCTCAACGAGATGGAAACCACGCTGGAGCGCATGCGCGACCAGCTGCTGCGCCTGGACATCGAGACCCAGGGACGGATTTCCAGCCGTCACCAGTTCGAGGGTGACACCTATGACGATTTCGACCCCCTGGAGATGGACCGCCATTCCCAGCTGCAGCAATTGTCGCGGGCGCTGTTCGAATCCACCTCGGACCTGCTCGACCTCAAGGAGACCCTGCTGCAGAGGGCCCAGGAAGCCTACAGCCTCCTGCAGCAGCAGGCGCGGGTCAACAGCCAGCTGCAGGAGGGCCTGACCGCTACCCTGATGGTGCCTTTCGAGCGGCTGGTACCGCGTTTGCAGCGGGTGGTACGGCAGGTGGCCAGCGAGCTGGGCAAGCAGGTCGAGCTGGTGGTCGGCAACGCCGAGGGCGAGCTTGACCGCAGCGTGCTCGAGCGCATGGTGGCGCCCTTGGAGCACATGCTGCGCAACGCCGTCGACCATGGCCTGGAGGCCCGCGAGGCACGCCTGGCCGCCGGCAAGCCGGAGCAGGGCACCATTCACCTGAACCTGCTGCACGAAGGCGCCGACATCGTCATCGAGATGAGCGACGACGGCGCCGGGGTGCCGCTGGAGGCGGTACGCAACAAGGCCATCAAGCGTGGCCTGCTTGATCCGCAGGCGCGCCTGAGCGACCACGAGATCCTGCAGTTCATCCTGCGTCCCGGGTTCTCCACGGCCGAGAAGATCACCCAGATCTCTGGCCGCGGCCTGGGCATGGATGTGGTCCATGAGGAGGTCAAGCAACTGGGCGGTTCGATGAGCATCGAGTCCAGTCCCGGCAAGGGCGCGCGTTTCCTGATTCGCCTGCCGTTCACGGTGTCGGTGAACCGAGCGCTGATGGTGCACGTTGACGAGGAACAGTATGCCATTCCGCTGAACACCATCGAGGGCATCGTGCGCGTGCCACCGGCGGAGCTGGAGGCCTGTTACCGGCTCGACCCGCCGCGCTACAGCTACGCGGGCCACGACTACGCGCTGCGCTACCTCGGTGACCTGCTGCAGGGCGGCGGCCAGCCTGGCCTGCTGGGCCAGAGCGTGCCGCTGCCGGTACTGCTGACCCACTCCCATGAGCAGTCGTTCGCCATCCAGGTCGACAGCCTGTCGCCCAGCCGCGAGATCGTGGTCAAGAGCCTCGGCCCGCAGTTCGCCGCAGTGCCGGGGCTGTCCGGCGCCACCCTGCTGGGGGACGGGCGGGTGGTGCTGATTCTCGACCTGCTCGGCCAGTTGCGCGGACAGCAACGGCGTCTGGCGCGCCTGCCGGGCGTGGCCGAGGCGGCGCATGCGCTCACTGGCCCGGTGCCCCGGCGGCCATTGCTGGTGATGGTGGTGGACGACTCGGTGACCGTGCGCAAGGTCACCAGCCGCCTGCTCGAGCGTCACGGCATGAGCGTGCTGACGGCCAAGGACGGCGTCGATGCCATGGCGCTGCTCGAGGAGCACCGTCCGGATGTGCTGTTGCTGGATATCGAGATGCCGCGCATGGACGGCTTCGAAGTGGCCACGCGGATCCGTCGCGATGAGCGCCTGAGCCAGCTGCCGATCATCATGATCACCTCGCGTACCGGCCAGAAGCACCGCGATCGGGCCATGGCCATTGGCGTCAATGAATACCTCGGCAAGCCGTACCAGGAATCGGTGCTGCTGCAGAGCATCGCCCACTGGAGCCAACCCCATGCTTGAACATATTGCCGGCCAGCGCAGCAGCCTGACCGGGTTGCTGCTGCCGCTGGGCGACCGCACCTTGGTGTTGCCAAACGTGGCGGTGGCTGAGCTGATCGGACACCGTGTCATTGCTTGTGAGCCAGGGGAGCCGGCCTGGCACCTGGGCTGGGTCGACTGGCGCCAGCAACGGCTGCCGCTGATCGGCTTCGAGGCGGCTTGCGGCGGGCAGACCCCTTGCGGCGAGCGGGCGCGGGTGATGGTGCTCAACGCCCTGGGAGATACCGGGCTGCGCTACCTGGCGTTGCTGCTGCAGGGTATCCCGCGCTCGTGCAAGCTCGACAGCCAGCTGAACTATGTCGACGTGCCGTTGGCCGGGTTGGAGTTGGCGGCGGTGCAGGTGGGCGAGCAGGTGGCGCGGGTGCCGGACCTGGCGGGGCTGGAAAGATTGGTGCGTGACGGGCAACTGCAACCTGCCGCTGGCTAGGATGGTGTCTGGGCTTGCCCCGTGATAGGGGTTTCAGGAACCCGAACGGCGTAGCGAGGTCTGTGCTTGCATGTACTACGGTGAACGTTTCAACGCCTGGACCCACCTGGTCGGTGCGGTGCTGGCCTGTATTGGCGCAGTCTGGCTGATCGTCGTGGCCGGCCTGCAGGGCGATCCGTGGAAGATCGTCAGTTTCTCCATCTACGGCTTTACCCTGCTGCTGCTCTACAGCATCTCCACCCTCTACCACAGCACCCGCGGACGAGCGAAGCGGATCATGCGCAAGCTCGACCACTTGTCGATCTACCTGCTGATTGCCGGAAGCTACACGCCCTTTTGCCTGGTCAGCTTGCGCGGGCCGTGGGGCTGGAGCTTGTTCGGGGTGGTCTGGGGGCTGGCGCTGGTCGGCATGCTGCAGGAGATCAAGCCGCGTTCGGAGGCACGGATCCTGTCGATCATCATCTACGCGCTGATGGGCTGGATCGTGCTGGTGGCGGTCAAGCCGCTGCTGCACAGCCTGGGCGGTGCCGGCTTCGCCTGGCTGGCGGCCGGCGGCGTGTTCTACACCGTCGGCATCATCTTCTTCGCCTTCGACAGCCGGTTCCGCCACTGGCATGGCATCTGGCACCTGTTCGTTATCGCCGGCAGCCTGATGCACTTCGTCGCGGTGTTCTTCTACGTGTCTTAGAAATCGCCCCACAACTGCTGCGCTACCGACAAAGCCACCACCGGCGCTGTCTCGGTACGCAGCACCCGTGGGCCGAGGCGAGCGGCGTGGTAGCCGCTGACCTTGGCCTGTTCGACCTCCGCATCGCTCAGGCCGCCTTCCGGGCCGATCAGGAAGGCCAGCTTTGCAGGTTTTTCGTGACGGGTCAGCGCTTCGGCCACCGGGTGCAGCACCAGCTTGAGGTCGGCCTCGGTGTCCTTGAGCCATTCGGCCAGGGTAACCGGCGGGTTGATGACCGGCAGGGTCGAGCGACCGCACTGCTCGCTGGCGCTGATCGCCACTTGGCGCCAGTGGGCCAGGCGCTTGTCGGCGCGCTCATCCTTCAGACGCACTTCGCAGCGTTCGCTGACGATTGGGGTGATTTCGTTTACGCCCAGTTCGGTGGCCTTTTGAATCGCCCAGTCCATGCGCTCGCCGCGGGACAGGCCCTGGCCGAGGTGAATGCGCAGCGGCGAGTCGGCCTGGCCGGGGACGGCTTGGTCGAGGCTGACGCGCACGCTTTTCTTGCCTACCTCGAGCAGTTGGCCAAGGTATTCCTGGCCGCTGCCGTCGAACAGCTGCACGGCGTCGCCAGCGGCCATGCGCAGGACACGGCCGATGTAGTGGGCCTGGGCTTCGGGGAGCTCGTGTTCGCCAAGGCCAAGCGGGGCGTCGATGAAGAAGCGGGAGAGTCTCATGGTTCTACTCGGAATCTGAATGGGGGCATCGTCCTCTGTAGGAGCGGCCTTGCGTCGCGATAGGGCCGCAAAGCGGCCCCGGAAACTTCTGCTGCGAAGCTGAAAGCCTGGGGCTGCTGCGCAGCCCTATCGCGACGCAAGGCCGCTCCTACAGGGGGACGGAGGTGTTGGGGCCTAGCCCGGATCGCGGAAATCGGGGTGGAAGTCGGCCGGCACCGCCACGCTGACGCTATCACGGGTGGCGATGTCGATCCCTTCGCTGGCCACTTCGGCCAGGAAGTCGATCTGCTCCGGGGTGATCACGTAGGGCGGCAGGAAGTACACCACGCTGCCCAGCGGGCGCAACAGCGCGCCACGTGTCAGGGCATGCTCGAAGACCTTCAGGCCGCGACGCTCCTGCCAGGGGTAGGCGGTCTTGCCGGCCTTGTCCCGGACCATCTCGATGGCCAGGGCCATGCCGGTCTGACGAATCTCGGCGACATGGGCGTGGTCGGCCAGGTGCGCGGTGGCGCTGGCCATGCGCGCCGACAGGGCCTTGTTGGCCTCGATCACGTTGTCTTGCGCGAAGATGTCCAGGGTCGCCAGGGCCGCGGCGCAGGCCAGCGGGTTGCCGGTGTAGCTGTGCGAGTGGAGGAACGCGCGCAGGGTCGGGTAGTCGTCATAGAAGGCCTGGTACACCTTGTCGGTGGTCAGGCAGGCGGCCAGGGGCAGGTAGCCGCCGGTCAGGGCCTTGGACAGGCACAGGAAGTCCGGGCGGATGCCGGCCTGTTCGCAGGCGAACATCGTGCCGGTGCGGCCGAAGCCCACGGCGATCTCGTCGTGGATCAGGTGCACGTCGTAGCGGTCGCAGGCCTCGCGCAGCAGCTTGAGGTACACCGGGTGGTACATGCGCATGCCGCCGGCGCCCTGGATCAGCGGCTCGACGATCACCGCGGCGATGCTGGCGTGATGTTCGGCCAAGGTCTGCTCCATGGCCGCGAACATGTTCCGTGAGTGCTCCTCCCAGCCCATGCCTTCGGGGCGCAGGTAGCAGTCCGGGCTGGGCACCTTGATGGTGTCCAGCAGCAGGGCCTTGTAGGTCTCGGTGAACAGCGGCACGTCGCCCACCGACATCGCCGCGATGGTCTCGCCGTGGTAGCTGTTGGTCAGGGTGACGAAGCGCTTTTTCTGCGGTTTGCCGATGTTCTGCCAGTAGTGGTAGCTCATCTTCAGCGCCACTTCGATGCACGACGAACCATTGTCGGCGTAGAACACCCGCTCCAGGCCAGACGGCGTCATGGCTACCAACCGCTCGGACAGCTCAATCGCCGGCTGGTGGCTGAAGCCGGCCAGGATCACGTGCTCGAGCTGGTCGACCTGGTCCTTGATGCGCTGGTTGATGCGCGGGTTGGCATGGCCGAACACATTGACCCACCAGGAGCTGACCGCGTCCAGGTAGCGCTTGCCCTCGAAGTCCTCGAGCCACACGCCCTCGCCACGGCGGATCGGAATCAGCGGCAGCTGCTCGTGGTCTTTCATCTGGGTGCAGGGGTGCCACAGGACCTTGAGGTCGCGTTGCATCCACTGATCATTGAGGCCCATGGGCACTTCTCCTGGCGTTACGGCTCGGTTTGACCGCGTAAGCCTAAGCAATGCCGGGGGGCAGGACAACCGCTCAATGACGCCAGGCCGGGCGCCACTCCAGTTGGCGCACGTGCACGGTGCACAGCGGCAGGGTGGAGAGGACCAGGCGCTCCAAGGGGCCGGGCACATCGTGCCAGAAGGTTCCGAGCGCGCCGGGACCGGGCATGAACTCGGTGTAGTCATGGTCGCGCAGGGTCAGCCAGTAGGCGGTTGAGACGGCGCTGCCTAGGGTACTGATCTCCACCTCGAGCAGCAGGCAATCGACCGTCTGGCCGAAGATGATCTCGACATCGGATTGGCCCAGGACAATCAGTTCCGTGCCGCTACGTCCTTCGTCGGTCTTGTAGCGCGAGCTGTAGGCGATGCCATTGGAGACGATGTTCAGGCCCGAGGGCGTGCGCCAGGTGATTTCCGGCATCGGCGCTGAAGGCTGCCACCTGGCAAAGTCTTCCGTGTAGATCACCGTTGTTTCTCCGGCCTGGTTCGGGTGTGCTAACCAAGACTGCCTACCCTTGCGACAGTCAGCTACTGACAAAAATACCAGTTGCAAAAAGCACTTGATGTCACTGCGGTGGCAGGGTGGGCAGAGGTGACGTATTCTTAACGCATCTCTCCCGGGGCGTTCCTCCCCGTATCTTCTATCGCTTCTCTAACCGGAGTTCGCCATCATGGCTGCTGCTTGGGTGCGCCTGTGCGCGTTGGTATTGATCGGGGTGTCCAGCGGTGCCGCGCTGGCCAAGGACAAGACGGCGATCGTCGTCGGTGGTGGCCTGGCAGGCCTGACCGCGGCCTATGAATTGCAGGCCAAGGGCTGGCAGGTCACCCTGCTGGAAGCCAAATCTGGCATGGGTGGGCGTTCGGGGCTGGCCACCAGCGAGTGGATTGGCAACAGCAAGACCCAGCCGGTGCTCAACCAGTATCTGGAGCGGTTCAAGGTCGGCACGTTGCCGGCGCCGGAATTCGTGCGAACCCCGGGCTACCTGATCGACGGCGAGTACTTCAGCGCAACCGATCTGGTGGCCAAGCAACCGGCCACTGCCGAGGCCCTCAAGCGCTACGAGAAGACCCTCGACGACCTGGCCCGCTCCATCGAGGACCCGCTGAATCCGGCGGCTAACAGCACCCTGTTCGCCCTCGACCAGATGAACGTTTCCACCTGGCTGGACAAGCTGCAGTTGCCGGCGACCGCACGTCAGCTGGTCAACCAGCAGATCCGTAGCCGTTATGACGAGCCGTCGCGCTTGTCGCTGCTGTACTTCGCCCAGCAGAGCCGCGTCTACCGCAACGTCAGCGACCGCGACCTGCGCGCCGCGCGCCTGCCGGGCGGCAGCCCGGTGCTGGCCCAGGCCTTCGTCAAGCAGCTCAAGACCATCAAGACCAGCTCGCCGGTCACCGCCATCGTCCAGGACAAGGACGGGGTGACGGTGAAGGTCGGCGCCGTGGGCTACCAGGCCGATTATCTGGTCATGGCCGTGCCGCTGCGGGCCCTGGCCAAGATCCAGATGACCCCGGGACTGGACAACCAGCACCTGGCCGCGCTGAAGGGCACCAACTACGGTTGGCGCGACCAGTTGATGCTCAAGTTCAAGAACCCGGTGTGGGAAAGCCGTGCGCGCATGTCCGGCGAGATCTTCTCCAACACCGGCCTGGGCATGTTGTGGATCGAACCTGCGCTCAAGGGCGGCGCCAACGTGGTGATCAACCTGTCCGGCGACAACGCTCGTCTGCTGCAGGCCTTCGGTGACAAGCAGATGGTCGACCAGGTGCTGATCCGTCTGCACGCCTTCTACCCGCAGGCCCGTGGCGCCTTCACCGGCTACGAAGTACGTCGTTACAGCACCGATGCCGGCATGGGAGGCGCTTACCTGGCCTACGGCCCAGGACAAATCAGCAAGTACTGGCGTCTGTGGGAGCGTCCGGTCCAGCGTATCGCCTTTGCCGGCGAGCATACCGACGCACTCTACCCTGGTACCCTCGAAGGTGCCCTGCGCAGCGGCCAGCGCGCTGCGAGCCAGGTCCAGGACCTGGCGGCAGGCAAGTCCTTCGACCCGGCCAAGGCCGCACCGGTTGCCGCCGCAGCCGCCGCTGGAGCAGCGGGTGCCGTGGCGGCAAAGGATAAGGGCGGGTTCTTCTCCAACCTGTTCGGTGGCGGCTCCGACAAGGCTCCGGCCAAGGCGGAGCCTGTGAAGGTCGAGGAGGCCAAGCAGGACAATCCAGGCTTCTTCTCGCGTCTGTTCGGCGGTGCTGACAAGCCAGAGGCGAAGGCCGCGCCGATCGCCAAGGCCGAGGAGATCGCCCCGGCGCCTGCACCGGCCCCGGTCGCCCCGGCACCTGTGGCCAAGGAGGAAGCGGTTAAACCTGCCGCCACCAAGCCTGCTCCAGCCAAGCCTGCGGCCAAGCAGGCACACAAGCCCGGTACCAAGCCGGCGCCGGTGAAGAAGGCTACCGCCAAGTCGGAACCGGCCAAGAAGCCGGTGGTCAACGGCCAGGCCAAGGCCGGCTGATCTCGCTATTGACGCCATCGCGGGCTCCCGTGATGGCGTCGGCACATCCAAACGACTATCGTTAATGTTTCCTTAATAGGAAGCTTGCAGACTAAATATCGGGTTTTTAGATAATCCGAAGCAATTTTTTACGCTTTTATTCGATGCGTTAAGCGCTAGTCTTGTGCGCAGCTTTCACGGGGAATACGCCAACATGCAACTGCGCAACTCATCTTCCCGCTATGGCCTGGTCAGCATCGTCCTGCACTGGGGCGTGGCGCTGGCGGTCTTGGGCCTGTTCGGCCTGGGCCTGTGGATGGTCGGCCTCGACTACTACAACCCATGGCGCAAGACCGGCCCCGACCTGCACAAGAGCATCGGCCTGGTACTGCTGGCTGCCATGCTGCTGCGTGTGCTCTGGCGTTTCATCAGCCCGCCACCGCCGGCGCCGGCCAACCATGGCAAGGTCACCCGCCTGGCCGCCAAGCTGGGTCACCTGGCGCTGTACCTGGGCCTGTTCGCGGTGATGGTCGCCGGCTACCTGATTTCCACTGCCGATGGTGTCGGCATTCCGGTGTTCGGCCTGTTCGAGGTGCCGGCGCTGATCAGCGACCTGCCTGACCAGGCCGACACCGCCGGGGTAATCCATCTCTGGCTGGCCTGGGGCCTGGTGATTTTCGCGGTGCTGCATGCCCTGGCGGCACTCAAGCACCATTTCATCGACCGTGACGCGACCCTGACTCGCATGCTGGGCCGCAAAGCTTGACTCTCAACCTCAATTGCAAAGGAAGGAAGTAAGGATGTTGAAAAAGACTTTTGCCGCTCTGGCGCTCGGTACCGCCCTGATCTCCGCCGGCCAGGCCATGGCCGCCGAATACAAGATCGACAAGGAAGGCCAGCACGCGTTCGTTGACTGGAAGATCAGCCACCTGGGCTACAGCTTCATCCACGGCACCTTCAAGGACTTCGACGGCAACTTCACCTGGGACAGCGCCAAGCCCGAGGCCAGCAAGATCAGCGTCGACCTGAAGACCGCCAGCCTGTGGTCGAACCACGCCGAGCGTGACAAGCACATTGCCAGCGCCGACTTTCTTGATGTGAAGAAGTACCCTCAGGCCAAATTCGTCTCCACCAGCGTCAAGTCGACCGGTGAGAAGACCGCTGACGTCACCGGCGACCTGACCTTGCACGGCGTGACCAAGCCGGTCACCTTCAAGGCTGTGTTCAACGGTGAAGGCAAGGACCCATGGGGTGGCGAGCGCGCTGGCTTCAACGCCACCACTACGCTGAACCTGAACGACTTCGGGATCAAAGGCCCAGGCCCGACCTCCCAGACCCTGGACCTGGATATCAGTGTCGAAGGTGTGAAGCAGAAGTAGTTCGCTACGCTGGAAACAAAAACGCCGCCCATTGGGCGGCGTTTTTGTTTGGGTTCCGCATGGGACAGGCCCGCGATTGCGCTCTTAACCCTTGCGAGTCAGCAGCGCCGGACGCTCACCCCGTGGGCGGCTCGGCAGGTCGTCCAGTTGCTCGGGCGTCGGGTAACGGTCGAGCTTGGATTCCTTGCGAATGATCACCGGCGCGCTCTGAGACTCGCGCGGATTGCGCACGGCGGGTTCCTGGCGAGCCGATTCGTCACGGCGGTTACGGCCTCCGTTGTTGTCACGACGAGCGCCGCCATTGCTGCCACCACCGTTGCGCGGGCGTTTTTCACCCGAGCCTTGGCCTTGGCGCTGTTGGCCATTACCACGGCCTTGACCTTGAGCCTGGCCACCACCACTGCGTTGGCCCTGGCCTTGTCCGCCATTGCCACCTGGGCGACGGTTGCGGCCTTGATTCTTGGCGTTCTGGTAAGGGCTGACGTAGTCGGCGCGGTTGCCGAAGTTATCCACATCGTCGTCCAGAAACTCTTCCGGGTCACGATCGGCGGGGACCGAGGGGATGGCCTTCTGGCCCTGTGCGACCTGCTGCTGGCGTGGCTTCTTGTCACGCGGCTTGCGCTGCTGCTGGCCTTGCTGCTGCTTGTCGCCAGTCTTTTCCTTGTCGGCCTGCTTCTCGCCCGCAGGTTTGTTGCGGCCTTTGTCCTTGCCCTTGTCCTTGCGTCCGCCACTGCCTTCCTTGCTGCCTTCGCCGCGAGGTTGCTGGTTGCGGCCACCGCGACCAGTGTTCTGCTGGCGCTCGCGGACTTCCGGCTTCTCGGCCTCGACCTGGGAGGCGTCGAAGCCCATCAGGTCGCCGTCCGGGATCTTCTGCTTGGTGACGCGCTCGATACTCTTGAGCAGCTTCTCTTCGTCTGGGGCGACCATCGAGATGGCCTCGCCCGAGCGACCGGCACGGCCGGTACGGCCGATGCGGTGAACGTAGTCTTCCTCGACGTTGGGCAGCTCGAAGTTGACCACGTGGGGCAACTGGTCGATGTCCAGGCCGCGGGCGGCGATGTCGGTGGCGACCAGCACGCGCACGGTGTTGGCCTTGAAGTCGGCCAGGGCCTTGGTGCGGGCGTTCTGGCTCTTGTTGCCGTGGATCGCCGCGGCAGTCAGGCCGTGCTTCTCGAGGTACTCGGCCAGGCGGTTGGCGCCGTGCTTGGTACGGGTGAACACCAGTACCTGCTCCCAGGCACCCAGGGTGATCAGGTGCGCCAGCAGGGCGCGCTTGTGGCTGGCCGGCAGGCGGTAGACACGCTGCTCGATACGCTCGACGGTGGTGTTTGGCGGCGTGACCTCGATGCGCTCGGGGTTGTGCAGCAGCTTGTCGGCGAGGTCGGTGATGTCCTTGGAGAAGGTCGCCGAGAACAGCAGGTTCTGGCGCTTGGCCGGCAGGCGCGCCAGCACTTTCTTGACGTCGTGGATGAAGCCCATGTCGAGCATGCGGTCGGCTTCGTCCAGCACCAGGATCTCGACCCGCGAGAGGTCGACGCTGCCCTGGCCGGCCAGGTCGAGCAGGCGGCCCGGGCAGGCGACCAGGACGTCGACGCCCTTGGCCATGGCCTGGACCTGCGGGTTCATGCCGACGCCGCCGAAGATGCAGGCGCTGATGAAGTTCAGGTCGCGGGCATAGACCTTGAAGCTGTCATGCACCTGGGCGGCCAGCTCGCGGGTCGGGGTCAGCACCAGCACGCGCGGTTGGCGCGGGCCGTGGCGTTGCGATTTGTCGGGGTGGCCACCCGGGAACAGGCGCTCGAGGATGGGGAGCGCGAAGCCGCCGGTTTTACCAGTACCTGTCTGGGCGGCGACCATCAGGTCGCGACCTTGCAACACGGCGGGAATGGCCCGCTGTTGCACCGGAGTGGGCTGGGTGTAGCCCGCTGCCTCGATAGCGCGGACAAGAGCCTCGGAGAGACCGAGGGAAGCAAAGGACATGGGCAATCCTGTTCTCGTGGGGGCTGGGCCCGATGGGGTGTACTGCCTGGCGCGACGGGCATCGGAAGGATGCGATCGCGTCCGGTCCAGCTGGGCGTTCACGGCGCATCCTGGATGCCAGCAGGCGGCGCGCAAGGTGCGCTGCTGCGGGTCGAGATGCCTGTTGCGAGGCCGAGCGTCCGGGCGTGAGCCTGGCGGGAAGGCTCGAGTATAACAGAGCAATCAGGGTGTGCTGCGTTCCTGCTGCTCAACGGCGAAAGGAAAGTCCTGATTGCCCAGGTAGCGGGCGTTGATCGCCGCATAGACCGGCTCCTGCTTGAAGCGTCGCAGTTCTTCGCTGAACGCCTGTGCCAGATGCTCGCGCCCTGGCTTGCGGGCCAGCCCCAGGTACTGCTGGCGGCGGCTGATCACCAGGGGCAGCGCCTCGACGGTCTGCTCCAGGCCAAGCTGGCGGCTGACATAGCGACCCACCTTGCGGTCGGTCACCAGCAGGTCTATGCGCCCGAGCGCCAGCTTGCCAAAGTTGGCTTGGTGGCTCGGCGCCGGTTCCCGGCGGAACAGCGGCGATTCAGCGAAGTCGCCGTCGTAGACGTAGCCCGGCGAGGTGCCCACGGTCAGCCCGGCCAGGTCTTCTAGGCGTTTGACCGGATGGGGGCGCGAGCGGGCCTGGTAAAGGACGAACTCGACCTCTGACATGGGTTCGTCCGGGTAGACCAGGTAACCCTGGCGCGAGTCGACGCGGAAAATGTCCATTACCGCGTCCGCCTGGCCTTGCTCGACCATGGCCAGGCAGCGCCGCCAGGGCAGGAACTGCCATTGCACCTCGACGCCCAGGCGCTTGAATACCTCTTCGGTAACCTCGTAGTCGATGCCTTTGGGCTGACCGTTTTCCTGGTAGAGGTAGGGCGCCCAGTCGTCGCTGACGATGCGCAGGCGTTCGGCGTGGGCCAGGGAAGTCAGGCAGGCAAGCCATAACAGGCAGAGAGCATGGATGACCTTGTACCTGGCGCGTGGCGGGGTCAACGTGGGGAGCCCCCGCAGTAGCACGCCCGGCATGCGGGTCAGGCCTGCCGCTGTTTCAGCAGGTGCGTCTCGATCTCTTGCCTGCGCTGGCCCAGCGCTAGGCGCAGTCCGGGGTGGCGCAGGCACTTACGCAATTGCTCAGGGGCCGGTTGCCCCTCGCGTTGGGTAAGGTTTTCCAGGGCCTTGTCCCACCATGCGCAGGCGCACGCCCGATCGAATTCGTTTTCGTAGGGGTAGCAGCCATACAACAGTTCGCGAGCGAATTGCCGCTCCTTGCTGGGAAGTGTAAGGCTCAAGGCCTTGTATGCAAGGCGTTGCAGAGCCGGTGGGCGGGGGAGCTGGTCGTTGACCAGCGCAACGTCCGCCAGTGCCGCCTCGCTCAACGGCGCGTCGCCGTGCTTGTGCAGCCAGGCCTGGATCTTTGCGCGGAACTGGGCTTTGCGGCTCCAGTAATGGTGGATGACGTCGGTACACTCGTTGAGCTTGAGCGTACGGTAAGCCACCACCGCAAGGCAGAACTCCTCGAGCGTATAGGCTTCCCTGGCCAATGGGTGCAGTTCGTCCATCAGGGCGATGGACTGGTCCAGGATCGGGGCATCCTGTGCGGTGAGCCCGATCACGCCGGAGTTGACCAGCGGCATCTGGCGGTCGGCCAGACCGCGCTCTTCGAGAATGCCGACCAGGTTCTTGTACAGCGGGCATTTCTGGTTCTCGCCGTATCGTCCGCCAATAGCGTTGCACAGCAGGCTGCCGGTTGTGACACGGTCGAACAGGTACTTGGGGGAGGTACGGAAGAAGGTATCGGTGTCGATGAGCACGGCCAGCGGGTGGTGCCCAAGGACTTGGCGCAGCAGCACGTGCTTGCTGCGGAAATGGTAGCCGTGTGGCTGGTTCCAGGTTCTGCGGGTGGCCTCGTCGAGCAGGTGAACGGTGACCGGCAGGTTGTAATAGGGCTCGGCGTTGTCGGTGTAGACCTGGATGTCCATGGACACGCCGGGGGTGGATCGCAGGTGTGCCAAGGCACTGACGATGCTGAAGCAGGCCTCCTGATGGTAAGTGGCCGGACCGAATGCCAGGTAGACGAGCTGAGGGTGAGCGGAATGAGGGTGCTGCATGCTGGCCGGTAACCTATTGCGAGGCGGAAGTGAAGAAGGCTTTAGCCTAAGGCAAAGCCTTCTTCATGGCTCTAATTAATTGTTACCGGCAACATCTTTCAGCGTGGCAGCTTCAGGTTGTTCCAGATCGCCAGGCTCGGCTCGGCCTGGTTGAGGGTGTAGAAGTGCAAGCCCGGTGCGCCGCCTTGCAGCAGTTGTTCGCACATGCGGGTGATCACTTCCTCGCCGAAGGCCTGGATGCTGGCGGTGTCGTCGGCATAGGCTTCCAGCTGCTTGCGGATCCAGCGCGGGATCTCGGCGCCGCAAGCGTCGGAGAAGCGTGCCAGCTTGCTGTAGTTGGTGATTGGCATGATGCCGGGCACCACCGGGATGTCCACGCCCAGCTTCTGTGCGCGCTCGACGAAGTAGAAGTAGCTGTCGGCGTTGAAGAAGTACTGGGTGATGGCGCTGTCGGCGCCGGCCTTGACCTTGTGCACGAAGTTGGCAAGGTCTGCCTCGAAGTTACGCGCCTGTGGGTGCATCTCCGGATACGCGGCCACTTCCAGGTGGAAGTGGTCGCCGCTTTCCTGGCGAATGAACTCGACCAGGTCGCTGGCGTAGCGCAGCTCGCCACTGGCCATGCCCATGCCAGATGGCAGGTCGCCGCGCAGGGCGACAATGCGCCTGATGCCGGCGGTCTGGTACTCGGCGAGCAGGGCGCGCAGGTCGTCCTTGCTGTCACCTACGCAGGACAGGTGCGGGGCGGCGGGGACCTTCACTTCGCTTTCCAGCTGCAGCACGGTGTTCAGCGTGCGGTCGCGGGTCGAGCCACCGGCACCGTAGGTGCAGGAGAAGAAGTCCGGGTTGTAGCTGGCCAACTGGCGGGCGACGCCCATCAGCTTCTCGTGGCCGGCGTCGGTCTTGGTTGGGAAGAACTCGAAACTGTAGCGGCGTTCTTGAGACATCTCTCGTTCCTTCGGTGGCGCGCCCGGGGCGGCTACCTGCAAATAAAAGCCAGGACGGTTGGGGCCGGCCTGGCTCGGACATCGGTACGACGCGTTGCCAGCCAGCGCCAGGGCGATAGCCCGGCGCTGGCGCCGCTGCTTAGTAGCGGTAGGCGTCCGGCTTGAACGGACCTTCGACGGTCACACCGATGTACTCGGCCTGCTGTGGGGTCAGCTGGGTGACCACGCCGCCGAAGCCGCGGACCATTTCCAGGGCCACTTCTTCGTCCAGCTTCTTCGGCAGCACTTCCACGGTCAGGCGCTCGGCCTTCTTGGCGGCTGGCAGTTCGGCGAACTTCTGCTCGAACAGGAAGATCTGCGCCAGCACCTGGTTGGCGAACGAGCCATCCATGATGCGGCTTGGGTGGCCGGTGGCGTTGCCCAGGTTCACCAGGCGTCCTTCGGCCAGCAGGATCAGGTAGTCGTCGTTCTGCGGGTCGAATACGCCAGCGCCGGTGCGGTGGATCTTGTGCACCTGCGGCTTGACCTCTTCCCACGCCCAGTTCTTGCGCATGAAGGCGGTGTCGATCTCGTTGTCGAAGTGGCCGATGTTGCAGACCACGGCACGCTTCTTCAGGGCCTTGAGCATGTTGGCGTCGCAGACGTTGACGTTACCGGTGGTGGTGACGATCAGGTCGATGCGGCCCAGCAGGTCTTTGTTGATGCCGGCTTCGGTACCGGTGTTGATACCGTCCTTGAACGGCGAGACCACTTCGAAGCCGTCCATGCAGGCCTGCATGGCGCAGATCGGGTCGACTTCGGTGACCTTGACGATCATGCCTTCCTGGCGCAGGGACTGGGCCGAACCCTTGCCCACGTCGCCGTAGCCGATCACCAGGGCCTGCTTGCCCGACAGCAGGTGGTCGGTACCGCGTTTGATGGCGTCGTTGAGGCTGTGACGGCAGCCGTACTTGTTGTCGTTCTTGCTCTTGGTGACCGAGTCGTTGACGTTGATCGCCGGGACTTTCAGCTCGCCCTTGGCCAGCATGTCGAGCAGGCGGTGCACGCCGGTGGTGGTCTCTTCCGTCACGCCGTGGATCTTGTCCAGCATGGCCGGGTATTTCTTGTGCAGGATTTCAGTCAGGTCACCGCCGTCGTCCAGGACCATGTTGGCGTCCCATGGCTGGCCGTCTTTCAGGATGGTCTGCTCGATGCACCACTCGTACTCTTGCTCGGTTTCACCTTTCCAGGCGAACACCGGGATGCCGGCGGCGGCGATGGCGGCGGCGGCCTGGTCCTGGGTGGAGAAGATGTTGCACGACGACCAGCGTACTTCAGCGCCCAGGGCGACCAGGGTCTCGATCAGCACGGCGGTCTGGATGGTCATGTGGATGCAGCCGATGATCTTCGCGCCCTTGAGCGGTTGCTCGGCTTGGTACTTGCGGCGCAGGCCCATCAGTGCCGGCATTTCCGATTCGGCGATGATGACTTCCTTGCGGCCCCAGTCGGCCAGGGAGATGTCGGCGACCTTGAAGTCGGAAAAACCAGCAGGCGTGTTTACAGCGCTCATTGAGAGCCTCCATTCGTAGTGTGCGAATGGGCGCCGTTGTGCGTTAAGCGTCCGCTTGCGCGGACAACGCCCCAACCGAGCCTGACAGGCCGAGCCTGCTGCAGCGCCCCTCGGTCGGGTGGCGGGATGGCCACCACTGCGGGAGACCATGTGAAACGGCAGGGATTATAGCCGCGGGCGTGTGACACACCCAAGACTTTCTGTCGATTAATCGAGACGATAGTCGATGTTCAATGGAGGGTGGCCGAGCGGTCTGCCATCATTAGCCCATGTGAGCCAGGCAGGTCAGGAGTACAGATGAACTTTCACACCCGCAAATGGGTAAAACCCGAAGACCTCAACCCCAACGGCACCCTGTTCGGCGGCAGCCTGCTGCGCTGGATCGACGAGGAGGCGGCGATCTACGCCATTGTCCAGTTGGGCAACCAGCGCGTGGTGACCAAGTACATTTCCGAGATCAACTTCGTCAGCGCCTCGCGCCAGGGCGACATCATCGAGCTGGGCATTACCGCCACCGAGTTCGGCCGCACTTCGATCACCCTCAAGTGCGAAGTGCGCAACAAGATCACTCGCAGGGCCATCCTCACAGTCGACAAGATGGTCTTCGTCAACCTCGGCGAGGACGGGCTGCCGGCGCCGCACGGGCGTACCGAGATCAAGTACATCCAGGATCAGTTCCCGGACAGCGCGGTCGAATAAGCGCTGGAGCGTTCGTGGGAGCGGCGCACCGCCGCTCCCTCGCTATTACTCGGTTTGTGTGCTGACCTTGCGCACCACCTTGCCGACCGTCAGCCCCTGCACCAGGATCGACGACAGCACCACGATGTAGGTGATCGACAGCAGCAGGTCACGTTCATCGCCCTGTGGCAGGGACAGCGCCAGGGCCACCGACACGCCACCACGCAGGCCGCCCCAGGTCAGCACGCGGATGGTGCCCTGCGGCACGGTCCGCCAGCGGCGCAGCAACACGATGGCTGGCGCCACGGTCAGCAGGCGCGAGGCCAGCACCGCCAGCGCCAGCACGCCACCGGCCGCCAGGTGCAGCCAGTTGAAGGGCAGCAGCAACAGCTCCAGGCCGATCAGGGCGAACAGCAGGGCGTTGAGCATGTCGTCGATCAGTTCCCAGAATCCGTCCATGTAGCGACGTGTCATGTCGTTCATCGCCAGGTTGCGCCCCAGGTTGCCGATAATCAGGCCGGCCACCACCATGGCGATCGGCGCCGACACATGCAGCTCGTAGCACATGGCCGAGCCACCGATCACCAGCGCCAGGGTCAGCATGACCTCGACCTGGTATTGCTCGACGCTCTTGATCATGCGGTAGGTGGCGTAGCCGATCAGCCCGCCGAACACCACTCCACCGATGGCTTCGCGGGCGAACAGCAGGGCCGTGTCAGACACGCTCGGGGTCTCGCCCAGCTGGATGATGCCCAGCAGCACGGTGAACACCACCACCGCGGTGCCGTCGTTGAACAGCGACTCACCTACGATGGTGGTCTTCAGCGGTTTCGAGGCGTTGGCGGTGCGCAGCGCGCCGAGCACGGCGATCGGGTCGGTTGGCGAGATCAGCGCGCCGAACAGCAGGCAGTAGATCAGCGGCACGTTCCAGCCGAACAGGGCGAACACCCAGTGCGCCAGGTAGCCGATCACCACGGTGGCGATCAGCACCCCGATAGTGGCCAACAGGCCGATCGGCCAGCGGTAGCTGCGCAAGTCAGCGAGGTTGACGTGCAGGGCGCCGGCGAACAGCAGGAACGACAGCATCCAGTGCATCAACAGGTCATTGAAGTCGATCTGGTTCATCAGGCCTTCGACGCGCTCTTCCAGGCCGGGGAAGCCGATCAGGCTCAGGCCCTGCAGTATCAGGGAGAACAGCAATGCGGTGACCATCACGCCGATGGCCGGCGGTAGGCCGATGAAGCGGTAGTTCACATAGGTGAGGAGGGTGGTGAGGCAGATAAACGCGGCAACTAATTCAAGCATCCCGAATCCTGTAACAGTGGCTTCCAAGTCGTTTCCCGAGTAACTCGGGCAGTTCTTGGATGATCTGGCGCGGGGCTCGGGACACACCTTATGACCGGAAATACCAAATTCGTTCCTCAGAACGGATTGCAGATTCTTTATGGGAGCAAGCGTTATAGTGCGTGCAGCCGCCTGGTCATTGCGCAAGGAGCCCCGCGTGCTGGCAACCTCCCTGGTACTGGTCGCAGCCCTGCTCCACGCGACCTGGAACACCCTCATCAAATTCAGCGGCGAACGCCTTCTGGTGATCGCCAGCATGGACCTGGTCGCACTGGTCTTCGCCATTCTGGCGGTGGCGTTCGTCGATTTTCCCCCGGCGGGCATCTGGCCCTGGCTGCTGGCATCGGCGCTGGCCGAGCAGCTCTACCGCTACCTGCTGATCAAAGCCTATCGCGTCGGTGACCTGGGGCTGGTCTATCCGTTGATGCGTGGTTTGTCGCCGTTGGTCGTGCTCGGACTGACCCTGGCTTTTGCCGGCGAGTCGCTCAGCCAGCAGCAGATCATCGGCATCCTGCTGATCCCCTGCGGCATGGCCTGCCTGTTGTGGCAGGGTGGTGGCGGTGATCGCCTGCCCTGGTCGATGCTGCCGGTGGTGGCCCTGATCGGCCTGTGCATCGGCTGCTACACCTGGTTCGACGGCCAGGCCGTGCGCCTGTGGGGCAAGCCCTGGGATTACCTGGTGTGGCTGACCCTGCTCAGCGCCTGGCCGTTCCCGTTGCTGGCCGGGGTGGCGCGGCGGGCACCGTTCGCCATGTTTTGGCGCACTCAGTGGCGTCTCGGGCTGACGGTGGGGGTGTGCGTGCTGCTGAGCTACGCCCTGGTGCTGTGGGCCATGCACCTGGGATCGGTGGCGGAGGCGGCGGCGCTGCGCGAGCTGAGCGTGATCCTCGTGGTGTTGCTGGGCATGCGTTACCTCAAAGAACCTTTTGGCGGGCCGAGACTCCTAGCTTGCGGGCTGGTCCTGGCCGGCATGCTGGTGATGAAGCTGTGAACCGATCCTCTGTGAACAAGGAGTCCTGTAGATGACCGTTGCCCTGTGGTGCATTCTCGTCGCGCTGTTCCTGCCGCCGCTGTGCGCATTGATCGCCAAGCTCAGCAGCGGGTATTTTGGCCTGCGCGCCAATCACGACCCGCGTGCGTTCCTGGACAAGCTGGAAGGGTTGCCTCGACGCGCCCATGCTGCCCAGCTGAACGGCTATGAGGCGTTTCCCGCGTTTGCCGCGGCGGTTCTTGTGGCCGATATCGTCGGCAATGCCGAGCAGGTGACCCAGGATGTGCTGGGGGTGGTGTACATCACCAGCCGGCTGCTCTACATCATCTGCTACCTGGCGGACTGGGCGGTGCTGCGTTCGCTGGTGTGGTTCGTTGGGATGGCGCTGATTGTGTCGTTCTTCGTCGTATCGATCTGAATGGATCGCGGGGCAAGCCCGCTCCCACGCAATCATCGTGGGAGCGGGCTTGCCCCGCGATAGCGTCTGTCAGGGTACTTTCGGCACTTCAGGCAAAGGCTGACCTTTGGGCCACAGCATCCAGATCTGTCCCTGCTGCTTCATGTTCCCCGCCAGCTCGCCGGCCTCGTGGCCGGTGCCCCAGAACAGGTCCGCGCGCACTTCGCCGGTGATGGCGCCGCCGGTGTCCTGGGCGCCGACCGGACGCACCACCGGGCTGCCGTCCGGGCGGGTGGTGGAGAGCCACAGCAGGCTGCCCAAGGGGATTACCTTGCGGTCGATCGCGACGCTGTAGCCTGCGGTCAGCGGCACGTTGAGCGAGCCGCGCGGCCCCTCGTTGCTGTCCGGGCGGGTACTGAAGAACACGTAGCTCGGGTTGCTGGCCAGCAGCTCGGGCACGCGCTGCGGGTTGGCCTGGGCCCAGGCGTGGATGCTGCCCATGGTCACCTCCTCTTTCGGCAGCTGTCCCTGTTCCACCAGCCAGCGTCCGATCGGGCGGTACGGGTGGCCGTTCTGGTCGGCGTAGCCCAGGCGCAACTGGCGGCCGTTCTCCAGCTGGATACGGCCCGAGCCTTGAATCTGCAGGAATTGCAGGTCCATCGGGTCGGTCAGCCAGGCCAGCACCGGCGCCTTGGCGCCGTCGCGGTTGATCACCTCGGCGGTGTCGTAGGGTTTGAGCACCCGTCCGTCAAGGCGCCCGCGCAGGCGTTTGCCTTTGAGCTCGGGGTACACGCTGGCCAGGTCGACCACGATCATGTCCTCGGGCACCCCATACACCGGTACACGCGCGCTGTCGGTGCGGGCCAGGCTGCCGGGGTAGACCGGCTCGTAGTAGCCGGTGATCAGGCCGTTGGCGCTGTTCTGCGCCGAACGCAGGGCATAGACCTGCAGATTCTGTTCGAGGAAGGTGCGCACCTGGGCGGCATTCGCCGTTGCCGAGCCGGCTGCTTCGCAGGTGGCGGCCCACACCGGGTCGCGCCTTAGCTTCTCGCAGCCATTGCGCCAGGCGTAGAAGCCGGCCAACAGGTCGTCGTCGCTGACCTGGGGCAGATCCTTGAAAGTAGCTGGTACGTAGGTGGCGATGGCGTGGGGTTCGGGCTTGGCGCTTTCACCGCCGTTGCAGCCGGCCAGGAGCGCCAGGGCGGGCAGTGCCCAAGCGAAATGGCGCAATGCAGATTTCATGTTGTCGATCCTGTGTGGGGAAAAGCATGAAGATTCACCCCTGTTTTCTGTGTGGCTATTGGTCTTTGCCCCCGGGGCGGCGATACTGGCCGCCCGTTTTCCTGGCCGAAGAGACCGTGATGTTCAAGCGATTGACCGTAGTACTGCTCGCCGCCCTTGCCCTGAGCGCCTGTGACGGCGTCGACCCCAACTCGCCGTTGGGCCAGCGCAAGGCGATCTTCAAGCAGATGCTCAAGACCAGCGAAGACATGGGCGGCATGCTGCGCGGGCGCTTGCCCTTCGACGGCGTGAAGTTCGCCGATGGCGCGGCGAAGCTGGACAGCCTGGCCCATGCACCGTGGCAGCACTTCCCACAGGCGCGCGACGCGGGTGATAGCAGCGCGCGGGCCGCGGTCTGGGAGCGCCAGGCGCGATTTCAGGACCTGGCCCGGCAACTGGAGGGCGTCACTGGCGAGCTGGTCGCGGTGACCCGTACCCAGCCACTGGACGCAGCCCAGGTGAAGGCGCCGATGGACAAGGTCGAGGCGGCGTGCAAGGCCTGTCATAGCGAGTTTCGCAATCACTGAGCCAAGGGGCTCTTGTGGGAAGCTATCCGGTTAGCGTTCGAGCTCGTCCACGGCCTCCTGCAGCTCCTTCTTCGCCTCGGCCAGTTTGTCCTTGCGCTTGTTGATCTTCTCCGCGTCGCCCTTCTTCATGGCCTTGTCCAGGTCCTTGGTGCGCTGGTTCACTTCGTGGCGGGCGTCGAGCACCTTCTGCTCGCGTTCCTTGCGCAGACCGGCATCGGTACAGTGCTCGGTGACTTCGTCCAAGGCCTTTGCCAGGCCTGCTTGCTGGTCGCTGTTGCCATGGGCGCGGGCTTGTTCGATCTGTTCGCTGATGGCCTGGCGCTTGGCTGCGCAGCCGGTCAGGCCCGGCTGCTCTTGGGCAGCCAGCAGCGGGCTGGCGGCGAAGCCGAGCAGGGTGGACAGGGCGAGGGACGAAAGCAGTTTCATCGGGGGCTCCATATCGGGCAGGGCAGCGGAAAGCGAAATGCTGCCCTGATCCGCGCAAATTAGAAACCCTCGATTGCATGGTTGCGCAGGTTTCCGACAAGTCCCTGGACCTGCTCGTGGGCGAAAAAAGCCTGCAGTTGCTCGGCACGACCGGGCCCGACGCCAGGTTCGGCAAGCCATTGCTCGATGTTTCTGGAGGCCAGTGTGGGCCAGTCGGGGCCCAGTTGCAGGCTGGACGGCGCGGGTATGCCGAGGCCCCGCAGCCAACGCTGGAAGGGCTGTTGGCGGGCCTGAGCGAAAGCCGCATGCAATTGCCTGGCTCGTGCCTCGGCGATCCCGGGTACCTCGAGCAGCTGCTTCTGATCGAGGCTCAGCCAATCGGTCAACTGCACGATGTGGCCACTTTCGACAAGGCGTTTCCAGGTTTCGGCCCCCATGCCAGGCAGGTCGAGGCCCTGCTTGCCGCTCAACCAGGCAAGGCGGGCGATGAACTGCTGCTGGCATCCCTCGACTGCCTGCCAGCAGCTGAAGGCGTGGTAGGTCGCCGGATCCGGAGCCTGCACGATGGGGCGTCGAGCGGCACGATGCACCACGCTATGCAAGCGTGGGATAGTCATGCCGGCCAGGCTGACCGCTATCTGGTCACCCGGGCGGATATCCAGCTCCTTCCAGCGCGCCAGCGAGCCGAGGCTGAGCTGGTTTATCCGGCGGTCGTCCAGGGTCACTGGCTGCAATACCAGCAAGGGCGTGATGCGCCCGGTCCGGCCGATTCGAAACTGCACATCCCTGACCTGCGCCAGCGCCTGGGTGAAGGGGTATTTCCAGGCAGCGATCCAATAGGGCGCCTGGGCGCGCCAGCGCTGCGCCGCCGGGCGACTGTCCTGGCGCAGGATCACGCCGTCGGTGGCGAAGGGCAGGGGCGAGTGGTACCAGTGCTGGCGCCAGCGCGCGGCTTCGGCAAAGCCATCGATGGCCACGCTCAGCCGCTGGCTGTCGGTGAAGCCCAGTGCTGCCAGGCGTGCTAGGCGCTCGGCCTGGTTATCCGGGCCGTGTGGCCAGTCCCAGACGAACAGTCCGATGCTTGCGCCCTGCTCTTCGCTCATCCGCGTGCGTGCCAGCATCCCGGCGACGGTGCCGCGGGCATTGGCGCTGCCTGCCTCGGCCTGCACATGGTTGTTCAGGCGCCAGTACAGCTCGCCTTGGAACACCGCGTCCAGCGGTTGGGAAAGTTGCTGCACGATGCCGCTCAGCAAGGGGATGTGCCGGCTCCAATCGTGCCCCAGTATTCCATCGCCACGGCTGAGCAGGCCTGTCAGCTGGCCTTGGCGGTAGATCAGCGAGACCGCGACGCCATCGACCTTCGGCTGCATCCAGACATTGCGTTTGCCCTGCAGCCATCGGGCTACGGCCTGCTCGTCGGCGAGCTTGCCGACGCCGGTGTGAGGTATCGGGTGGGGGGCTGTGCCGCGTGCGCTGGCCAGCGGGGAATCGCTGTGGGAGAGGCCAAAGCAGGCTTGAAGCTCCAGCAGGTGCTGGCGGCTTTGATCGTAGAGCTCATCGGCCACCAGGGCGACGCCTTGGCGGTGATACTGCTCGTCCCAGTGGGCGAGGGTGGCACGCAGCTGGGCGACCTCGGCCTCGGCCTGCGCCGTGTCCCAGGCCGGGCAGGTGCTTGCCTGGGCGACGGGGTGGTGCAACAGCAGTGCAATGAAGATCAGCAGCAATGGCATGGCCGGCATCCTTGCAAGGCGGGAAAGTGTCCTTAGCCTAGGCGGGTGACGGTGTGGGCAGCGGCGGGGATTTGTCAGCCGATATGTCACGAAAAAGCCCCTGTCGATCACTCGGCAGGGGCTTTCCGTTACTGCTGTAGGAGGTTTACAGGCCAGCTGCGTCGCGCAGGGCGGCGGCGCGGTCGGTGCGCTCCCAGGTGAAGGTGGTGAAGGTGTCGTCGCCGACGGTCTTCTGCTGCGGAGTACGGCCGAAGTGGCCGTAGGCCGCGGTCTCCTGGTACATCGGGTGCAGCAGGTCGAGCATGGTGGTGATGGCGTAAGGACGCAGGTCGAAGCACTCGCGCACCAGTTGGATGATCTTGTCGTCGGAAACCTTGCCGGTGCCGAAGGTGTTGATCGAGATGGAGGTCGGCTGGGCCACGCCGATGGCGTAGGACACCTGGATCTCGCAGCGCTCGGCCAGACCGGCGGCGACGATGTTCTTGGCCACGTAGCGGCCGGCATAGGCTGCAGAGCGGTCGACCTTGGACGGGTCCTTGCCGGAGAACGCGCCGCCACCGTGGCGGGCCATGCCGCCGTAGGAGTCTACGATGATCTTGCGGCCGGTCAGGCCGCAGTCGCCCACCGGGCCACCGATGATGAAGTTGCCGGTCGGGTTGATGTGGTACTGCGTGCCCTTGTGCAGCAGCTCGGCCGGCAGGGTGTGCTTGACGATCAACTCCATCACCGCTTCCTGCAGGTCTTTCTGTGACACCTCAGGGTTATGCTGGGTCGACAGCACGACGGCATCGATGCCCACTACCTTGCCGTTTTCGTAACGGCAGGTGACCTGCGACTTGGCATCCGGGCGCAGCCAAGGCAGCAGGCCGGACTTGCGCGCTTCAGCCTGGCGCTCGACCAGGCGGTGCGAGAAGCAGATCGGCGCAGGCATCAGCACTTCGGTCTCGTTGCTGGCGTAGCCGAACATCAGGCCCTGGTCGCCGGCGCCCTGGTCTTCCGGCTTGGAGCGGTCGACGCCCTGGGCGATATCCACCGACTGTTTGCCGATGATGTTCATCACGGCGCAGGTGGCGCCGTCGAAGCCGACGTCGGAGCTGTTGTAGCCGATGTCGATGATGACCTTGCGCACCAGGTCTTCCAGGTCGACCCAGGCCGAGGTGGTGACTTCACCGGCGATGATCGCGACACCGGTCTTGACCAGGGTCTCGCAGGCCACGCGGGCGTATTTGTCCTGGGCGATGATGGCGTCCAGCACCGCGTCGGAGATCTGGTCGGCAATCTTGTCCGGATGCCCTTCGGACACGGACTCGGAGGTGAAAAGGGAGTATTCGCTCATCTCGATGGGTTCCTGAAATTTACCGATGTTGAATGTCGCCAGTGGCCCGCTGGAAATGCCGGACCTGGATCTGGAAACCGTTACGCAAGCCCACGTAGAGGCTGTCCCCTGGGGCCAGCCCTGCCGCGTTGGCCCAACGGGCCAGGTCGTCCTGCTCGAAGCCAAGCCACAGGTCGCCGCAGGCTTCGCGGGCCCACCCCTGGTCATGGCTGCACAGCTCGGTGACCAGCAGGCTTCCGCCCGCTTTCACCCGTCTGGCCAGCAGGCGCAGGGCCTGGGCCGGGTCGCTGAAATGGTGCAGGACCATGTTCAGCACAACGCAGTCAGCTTCCACATCCGTTGCACCCAGTGCATCGGCCAACTGCAGGTTGACGTTGTTCAGTGCGTGGCGCTCGCATACCTGGCGGGCCAGCTCGAGCATGGTCGGGCTGTTGTCCATGGCCGTGACCTGCTCGAAGCGCCTGGCCAGGTCGGGTAGGAAACCGCCGTCGCCGGGGCCGACCTCAAGGGCGCTGGCGCCATCCTCGAAGCTCAGCTTGTCGAGCAGTGCCAGCAGACTCTCGCGGTATTGCGGCAGGCCGGCGATGAGGTCTTGCTGGGCGCGGAATTTCTCTTCCACGCGCAGGAAAAAATCCTGGCTGGTGGCGGCGCGACGCTGCTGTACCTGGGCGATGCGGGCCTGCACTGCTTGAGGCAGGGCGAAATTGTCGACTTCATCGAGCAGCGCCGCATGCAGGCGGCCGCCCAGCCGCTGGCTATCGGGCAGGGCACGGCGGTAGAAGATCGCGTTACCCTCGCGACGGGTCGCCACCAGCTCGGCCTGGGCCAGCACCTTCAGGTGATGGCTCATGCCCGACTGGCCGATGTCGAAGATCTGTGCCAATTCCAGCACGCCGAACGAGTCGTTGGCCAATGCGCGCAGTACGTTCAGGCGCAGAGGGTCGCCGCCGGCCTTGCACAGGGCGGCCAGTTCGTCGCTGCGTTGTGGGGTGACGGGCGCATTGAAGTTCATGGGGCGGGAGTCTAGACAGGGGATGCTGTCGTCGCAATAGCAATATCAAAAAGTTTTGATATTGCCTGATCAGTGGCTTCCAGGGATGCCTCGTGGGAGTGGTGTGCCCCGCGATGGCGTCAGATCAGACGGGGGGATGGGCCAGGGCTGACGCCATCGCGGGGGCAGGCTCGCTCCCACAACCCCGCTTTTCTGCTCTTTTGCCAATCAATCACAGGAAAAAAGCCCGACTGCGACCATACGTCATTGCCCCCGGCCCCCCCTGTGGGCGAAAATGGTCGCCTTTTTCGCTTCACCACTTATTTCAAGCCCCAGGAGACTCAGCGATGCCCAGCCGTCGTGAACGTGCCAACGCCATTCGTGCCCTCAGCATGGATGCCGTGCAAAAGGCCAACAGCGGCCACCCAGGTGCCCCCATGGGTATGGCGGATATCGCCGAAGTGCTTTGGCGCGATTACCTGAAGCACAACCCGAGCAACCCAAGCTTCGCCGACCGTGACCGCTTCGTGCTGTCCAACGGCCACGGCTCGATGCTGATCTACTCGCTGCTGCACCTGACCGGCTACGACGTCAACATCGACGACCTCAAGGCCTTCCGCCAGCTGCACAGCCGCACCCCGGGTCACCCGGAGTATGGCTACACCCCGGGCGTCGAGACCACCACCGGCCCGCTGGGCCAGGGCATCGCCAACGCCGTGGGCTTCGCCCTGGCGGAAAAAGTGCTGGCCGCCCAATTCAACCGTGAAGGCCACGACATCGTCGACCACAACACCTACGTGTTCCTCGGCGACGGCTGCATGATGGAAGGCATCTCCCATGAAGTCGCCTCGCTGGCTGGCACCCTGGGTCTGAACAAGCTGATCGCCTTCTACGACGACAACGGCATCTCCATCGACGGTGAAGTCCACGGCTGGTTCACCGACAACACCCCGGCGCGCTTCGAGGCCTACAACTGGCTGGTGATCCGCAACGTCAACGGCCACGACGCCGACGAGATCAAGACTGCCATCGAGACCGCGCGTAAGAGCGATCGTCCGACCCTGATCTGCTGCAAGACCATCATCGGCTTCGGCTCGCCGAACAAGCAGGGCAAGGAAGACTGCCACGGCGCACCGCTGGGCAACGACGAAATCGCCCTGGCGCGCAAGGAACTGAACTGGAACCACGGCCCATTTGAAATCCCTGCCGACATCTACGCCGAATGGGATGCCAAGGAAGCCGGCGCCAAGGTCGAGGCCGAGTGGAACCAGCGTTTCGACGCCTACGCCAAGGCCTACCCTGAGCTGGCCGCCGAGTTCAAGCGCCGCGCCGCAGGCGACCTGCCAGCCGACTTCTCCGAGAAGGCCCAGGCCTACATCAACGAAGTTGCCGCCAAGGGCGAGACCATCGCCAGTCGCAAGGCCAGCCAGAACACCCTGAACGCCTTTGGCCCGCTGCTGCCCGAGTTCCTCGGTGGCTCCGCCGACCTGGCCGGCTCCAACCTGACCCTGTGGAAAGGCTGCAAGGGCGTCGAAGCCAACGATGCCAGCGGCAACTACGTGTTCTACGGCGTGCGCGAGTTCGGCATGACCGCCATCATGAACGGCGTCGCCCTGCACGGCGGCCTGGTGCCCTACGGCGCCACCTTCCTGATGTTCATGGAATACGCCCGCAACGCCGTGCGCATGTCGGCACTGATGAAGCAGCGTGTGATCCACGTCTACACCCACGACTCCATCGGCCTGGGTGAGGACGGCCCGACCCACCAGCCTATCGAACAGCTGACCAGCCTGCGCAGCACGCCGAACCTGGACACTTGGCGCCCGGCCGACGCGGTGGAATCCGCCGTGTCCTGGAAGCATGCCCTGGAGCGCAAGGACGGCCCGTCGGCGCTGATCTTCTCGCGCCAGAACCTGCAGCATCAGACCCGCGACGCCCAGCAGATCGCCGATATCGCCCGTGGCGGTTACGTGCTCAAGGACTGCGCCGGCGAGCCTGAGCTGATCCTGATCGCCACCGGCTCCGAAGTGGGCCTGGCCGTTCAAGCCTTTGACAAGCTGACCGCTGAAGGCCGCAAGGTCCGTGTCGTGTCGATGCCGAGCACCAGCGTGTTCGACGCCCAGGATGCCGCGTACAAGCAGTCGGTACTGCCGCTGGAAGTTGGCGCGCGTATCGCCATCGAAGCCGCTCACGCTGACTTCTGGTACAAGTACGTCGGCCTCGAAGGCCGCGTGATCGGCATGACCACCTACGGCGAGTCGGCCCCGGCCAGCGCGCTGTTCGAGGAATTCGGCTTCACCCTGGACAACATCCTGGGCACCGCCGAAGAGCTGCTGGAAGACTGATTCAGACTGTGCGAGGCGAGGGCGTTGCCCTCGTTTCGCGACACAAGGCCGCTCCTACAAGGTATGGCGTACACCGTACCCTGTGGGAGCGGCCTTGCGTCGCGATGGGCCGCAACGCGGCCCCCAAAGCCATCATGCGTTAGCGAGCCATCGAATGCCCCACCCGCGTCCCTACAAAGTTGCACTCAACGGTTACGGCCGCATCGGCCGCTGTGTCCTGCGCGCACTGTTCGAGCGGGGGGCGAAGGCCGGTTTCGAGATCGTCGCGCTGAACGACCTGGCCGACCAGGCCAGTCTGGAATACCTGACGCGCTTCGACTCCACCCACGGGCGTTTCCCCGGCGAGGTGAAGGTTGACGGCGACTGTCTGCATATCAACGGCGACTGCGTGAAAGTGCTGCGCAGCGCTACCCCGGAAGGCATCGACTGGGCCGCCCTGGACATTGACCTGGTGCTGGAATGCTCCGGCGCCTACCACACCCGTGCCGACGGCCAGCGCTTCCTCGATGCCGGCGCGCCACGGGTGCTGTTTTCCCAGCCCATGGCCAGCGAGGCGGACATCGACGCCACGGTGGTCTATGGGGTCAACCAGGATTGCCTGACCGGTAGCGAACTGCTGGTGTCCAACGCCTCCTGCACCACCAACTGCGGCGTGCCGCTGCTGCGCGTGCTGGACCAAGCCTTTGGCATCGAATACGTGCAGATCACCACCATCCACTCGGCGATGAACGATCAGCCGGTGATCGACGCCTACCACCACGAAGACCTGCGTCGCACCCGTTCGGCATTCCAGTCGGTGATTCCGGTGTCCACCGGCCTGGCCCGGGGTATCGAACGCCTGCTGCCGGAACTTGCCGGGCGAATCCAGGCCAAAGCGGTACGCGTGCCGACCGTCAACGTCTCGTGCCTGGACATCACCCTGCAGACTTCCCGCGATACCAGCGCCGAGGAAGTTAACCGGGTGCTGCGCGAGGCTGCCCTGGATGGCCCGCTGAAAGGCTTGCTGGCCTACACCGAGCTGCCCCACGCCAGCTGTGATTTCAACCATGACCCGCATTCGGCCATCGTCGATGCCAGCCAGACCCGCGTCTCAGGCCCTCGCCTGGTGAACCTGCTGGCCTGGTTCGACAACGAATGGGGGTTTGCCAACCGTATGCTCGACGTCGCCGAACACTATCTGCACGTCGTACACCCAACCCGCAGCAAACAGCCCTGAAGGACTGCATTCATGACCGTGTTGAAGATGACCGACCTCGACCTGCAAGGTAAGCGCGTACTGATTCGCGAAGACCTCAACGTCCCTGTGAAGGACGGTGTGGTAGCCAGCGGCGCGCGTATCCTGGCAGCGCTGCCGACCATCAAGCTGGCCCTGGAGAAGGGCGCGGCGGTGATGGTCTGCTCGCACCTGGGCCGCCCGACCGAAGGTGAGTTCTCCGCCGAGAACAGCCTCAAGCCGGTTGCCGATTACCTGAGCAAGGCCCTGGGCCGCGACGTGCCGCTGGTCGCCGATTACCTCGACGGCGTTCAGGTGCAGGCCGGTGACCTGGTGCTGTTCGAAAACGTGCGCTTCAACAAGGGCGAGAAGAAGAACGCCGACGAGTTGGCGCAGAAATACGCCGCCCTGTGCGACGTGTTCGTGATGGACGCCTTCGGTACCGCCCACCGCGCCGAGGGTTCCACCCATGGCGTCGCCAAGTTCGCCAAGGTCGCCGCCGCAGGCCCCCTGCTGGCCGCCGAGCTGGATGCCCTGGGCAAGGCCCTGAAAGCTCCGGCCAAGCCGATGGCTGCCATCGTCGCCGGTTCCAAGGTGTCGACCAAGCTGGACGTGCTGAACAGCCTGAGCGCGGTCTGCGACCAGCTGATCGTCGGTGGCGGCATTGCCAACACCTTCCTTGCCGCCGCCGGTCACCCGGTCGGCAAGTCGCTGTACGAGCCTGACCTGGTCGAGACCGCCAAGGCCATCGCCGCCAAGGTCAGCGTACCGCTGCCAGTGGACGTGGTGGTCGCCAAGGAATTCGCCGAGAGCGCCGAAGCCACCGTCAAGGCGATCGCCGATGTGGCTGCCGACGACATGATCCTGGACATCGGTCCGAAGACCGCCGAGCAGTTCGCCGAATTGCTCAAGACCTCGAAGACTATCCTTTGGAACGGTCCGGTCGGTGTGTTCGAGTTCGACCAGTTCGGCAACGGCACCCAGGTCCTGGCCAAGGCCATCGCCGACAGCGCCGCGTTCTCCATCGCCGGTGGCGGTGACACCCTGGCGGCCATCGACAAGTATGGCGTGGGTGCCGATATCTCCTACATTTCCACCGGTGGCGGCGCGTTCCTCGAGTTCGTCGAGGGCAAGGTCCTGCCTGCCGTGGCAATCCTGGAAGAGCGGGCCAAGGCCTGAGCGTGAAGGCGCCTGGCAAAGGGAGCGACCTGATGGTCAAGCAATTGCCTGTGATGATCGTGGCCTTGTTGCTGGGCGCCTGTTCCAGCAACAAGGGCAGCGAGGCCGATCCGGCGCAGCCGCCCAAGGGGGGTTGCTACCAGTCCCAGTGGCAGGCGGAGACGGCACCGGTGATCAACAAGCGCTTGGGTCCGGACGGCCTGGAAAAGTATGACGACGAACACCAGCGCAGGGCCCCGGGCTGCCCTTGATCGGGTGGTTGGCAACCTGGCAAGGGTTTCGTGGTCTTGAATACCGGGGCTGCGGCGCAGCCCCCAGCGGAGTAGTTTGATGAAAGTGCTTCTGGCCGCACTGGCCTTGGCGATCCTGGCAGGCTGCTCGCTGCTGCAGCCGGCCCAACCGGCCCCGGCGGACAACTGGACCCGCTGGGTCTGCGACAGCCAGGCCGAAGTGCTGTGGCGCTTCGCCGACCCGCAGCAGGACACAGTCGATGTCCGTCTCGGCGGCGGCGACCAAGTCCATCGGCTCAAGGCCGAGCCGGGTGCCTCCGGCGCGCTGTACAGCGATGGCATGCTGGCCTTCCACACCAAAGGTGACGAAGGCCTGGTGTATTGGGTGGCGACCAACGATCTGATTGGGCGGGGCTGCAAGGCACCGTGACTGGCCGGGCCGTGTAGATGGCCCACACTACTTGAACAGCAACCGCCCCTGCGGCAGGCTTGCATGAAACAAACGACGCTTGTCGGGAGAGAGATACACAATGGCACTCATTAGCATGCGCCAGATGCTGGACCACGCCGCCGAGTTCGGCTACGGCGTTCCGGCTTTCAACGTCAACAACCTCGAGCAGATGCGCGCCATCATGGAAGCCGCAGACGCCACCGACTCTCCGGTCATCGTCCAGGCCTCGGCCGGCGCCCGCAAGTACGCTGGTGCCCCGTTCCTGCGTCACCTGATCCTGGCCGCCATCGAAGAGTTCCCGCACATCCCGGTGTGCATGCACCAGGATCACGGCACCAGCCCAGACGTGTGCCAGCGCTCGATCCAGCTGGGCTTCAGCTCGGTGATGATGGACGGCTCGCTGAAGGAAGACGGCAAGACCCCGTCCGACTACGACTACAACGTCCGCGTCACCCAGCAGACCGTGGCGTTCGCCCACGCCTGCGGTGTGTCGGTGGAAGGTGAGCTGGGCTGCCTGGGCAGCCTGGAAACCGGTCAGGCCGGCGAGGAAGACGGCGTCGGCGCAGAAGGCATTCTGGACCACAGCCAGATGCTGACCGACCCGGAAGAGGCCGCCGACTTCGTCAAGAAGACCCAGGTCGATGCCCTGGCCATCGCCATCGGTACCAGCCACGGCGCCTACAAGTTCACCAAGCCACCCACCGGTGACATCCTGGCGATCGACCGCATCAAGGAAATCCACAAGCGCATCCCCAACACCCACTTGGTGATGCACGGTTCCTCGTCGGTACCGCAGGAATGGCTGAAGATCATCAACGAGTTCGGTGGTGATATCAAAGAGACCTACGGCGTACCGGTCGAGGAAATCGTCGAAGGCATCAAGTACGGCGTGCGCAAGGTCAACATCGATACCGACCTGCGTCTGGCGTCCACCGGTGCCATCCGTCGCTACATGGCTGCGCACCCAAGCGAGTTCGACCCACGCAAGTTCTTCGCCGAGACCGTGAAGGCCATGCGTGACGTGTGCATCGCCCGCTACGAAGCCTTCGGCACCGCCGGCAATGCTTCGAAGATCAAGCCGATCACCCTCGAAGGCATGTTCCAGCGTTATGCCAAAGGTGAACTGGCGGCCAAGATCAACTGATCCGGCACCGTTCAACGAAGGAGCCCGCAGCGATGCGGGCTTTTTTGTGCCCGTATGTCGACTGCCCACCGCTTATACCGTTAGTCGGCTAACATCGGTTCAGATGGCTTACGGCCATCTGCCTGCATTGCGTCTTCGGGGGCCGAGTCTAGAGTAATAATCGGATCCAATCACAAGTCGCAGTTGGACTTACCAAGAGAAGCAGCATGGATGGCGCTTATTCACAATCACCGGAAAGCAGCTCGGTGCTGCTGGTCGTAGACGACTACCCGGAAAACCTCATCAGCATGCGGGCCTTGCTGTCCCGCCAGGATTGGCAGGTACTGACCGCCAGTTCAGGGATGGAAGCCCTGAGCACCCTGCTCGAACACGAAGTCGACCTGGTCCTGCTCGACGTGCAGATGCCCGAAATGGACGGCTTCGAGGTGGCCCGCCTGATGCGCGGCAGCCAACGCACGCGGCTAACGCCGATCATCTTCCTCACCGCCAATGAACAGTCCGAGGCGGCGGTGCTCAAAGGCTATGCCAGCGGTGCTGTGGACTACCTGTTCAAACCCTTCGACCCGCAGATTCTCAAACCCAAGGTCCAGGCCCAGCTGGAGCAGCAGCGCAACCGGCGCATGCTGCAACGCCTGACCCGCGAACTGGAATCGGCGCGGGCCTTCAATGCCTCGATCCTGGAGAACGCCGCCGAGGGCATTCTGGTGGTGGACGAGTCGGGCTGCATCGGCTTCGCCAACCCGGCCGTCTCGCGCCTGCTCGATACCCCGGTGGACAAGTTGCAGGGCGCGCACATGCTGGACCTGATCCAGCTGCCCTGCGCCAACCTGTGGCACGAGTCGGACTTCTACCAGGCCTACCTGGGCCGGCAGATCTTCCGCGTGCACGACGCCCAGCTGCGTACACTCGCAGGCCAGTTGGTGCCGGTGGCGCTGTCCTGCGCGCCGCTGCCCGCCGAACAGAAGGCCATGGTGGTGACGGTGCTGGACATGTCCGTGGTGCGCAACCTGCACCAGCAGCTCGAATACCAGGCGGTCACCGACCCGCTGACCGGGCTGCTCAACCGCCGCGGGTTCTACCAGGCCGCCGAGAGCGCGCTGCTGCGCAACGAGCGCTCGGACAAGGCCAAGGCCTTGATGTACATGGACCTGGATGGCTTCAAGCGGATCAACGACCTGCTCGGCCATGAGGCCGGCGACAAGGTCCTGCGCTGGGTGGCCGATCAGCTCAAGGAGTGCCTGGGCAGCGAGGCGCTGTTGGCCAGGATGGGCGGTGACGAGTTCACCGCGTTGTTCGACGGACTGCCATACCCCGAGCAGGCCGGACGCTATGCCGAGAAGCTGCTGGAGCGGATGTCGAGCTTCCAGCAGGTGGATGGCCTGGAGGTCAACCTGGGGGTGAGCATCGGCATCGCCACCTACCCGGACTGCGGCGCCAACGTGGAAGGCCTGCTGCGGGCGGCCGATGCCGCAATGTATGCGGCCAAGCAGGCCGGGCGCCAGCAGTACCGTTTCTACGACCAGGAACTCAATGGTCGCGCCCGTTCACGACTGATGCTTGAGGACAGCGTGCGCACGGCCATCGAGCAGAACGACTTCAGCCTGGTCTACCAGCCCCAGGTGGCGTTCGCCGACGGTCGGCTGCGCGGCTTCGAGGCGCTGTTGCGTTGGAAGCACCCGAGTGTCGGTGATGTGCCCCCCGGGCTGTTCATTCCCTTGTTGGAAGAGGCGCGGCTGATCAACCGCCTGGCCAGCTGGATCTATCGCAAGGGCGCCGCGCAGCGCAATGCCTGGAGCGAGCGCTTCGGTTCGCAGCTGGTGCTGGGCATCAGCCTGAGCCGCGCCCAGTTCACCATGCCTGGATTGGTCGATGAACTGGCCCAGGTGATCGACAAGCACCAACTGCAGCCCGATCAGCTGGAGGTGGAGGTGGCCGAGACGTCGCTGATGTACAACATCGACGCGGCGGTGAAGCAGGTGCACCGCCTGCGCGAGCTGGGTATTCGCGTGGCACTGGACGACTTCGGTGCCGGCGATTGCTCGTTGCGCATGCTGCGCGACCTGCCCATCGACACCCTCAAACTTGACCGCCACCTGGTTGCGCGGCTACCGGACTCGGCGGCGGACATCGCGCTGGTGCGCAGCGTCATTGGCCTGTGCGCGGCCTACGACATCACGGTGATCGCCGAGGGCGTGGAGACCCAGACCCAGGCCGAATGGCTCAAGGATGCCGGCTGCGCCTACGTGCAGGGGTTCCTGGTCGCCCGTCCGCTGACCGCCAGCGATGCCGGCAACTTCCCGGTGGTTTTCCCATGGGCGTCGTGATTGGCTAAACTCGCGTCTTCCCGTTCCGAACGCCTGCCATGACCGCCTTACGCTACCTGCAAGCCTACCCGCCGCACCTGCAGGAACAGGTGCGCCAGATGATCGCCAGCGATCGCCTGGGCGACTACCTGCGCCAGCGCTACCCCGAGCGCCATGACGTGCAGAGTGACAAGGCACTGTACGGCTATGCCCAGGAAATCAAGCAGCAGTACCTGCGCAGTGCGCCGCCGCTGGACAAGGTGCTGTTCGACAACCGCCTGGACCTCACCCACCGGGCGCTGGGCCTGAACACGGCGGTGTCGAGGGTGCAGGGCGGCAAGCTCAAGGCGAAGAAGGAAATCCGCGTCGCCTCGCTGTTTCGCGAGGCGGCGCCGCAGTTTTTGCGCATGATCGTGGTGCATGAGCTGGCGCACCTGAGAGAACGCGACCACAACAAGGCCTTCTACCAGCTCTGCCAGCACATGGAGCCGGACTACCATCAACTGGAATTCGACCTGCGCGTCTACCTGACCTATCGGGAGCTGCCGGGCAACACCTGAGGGACAAGCACCCCATGACCACGGAAGTGAGCAAGACCCGCAGCAGCTTCTACCGCCGCCTCTACGTGGCCTGGCTGATCGACAGCCAGACCGCCACCAGCGTGCCGGCGCTGATGGAGGCCACCGGCATGCCACGGCGTACCGCCCAGGACACCATCGCCGCCCTGGCCGACCTGGATATCGTCTGCGAGTTCGAGCAGCAGGCTGGCGCGCGCAACCATGCCGGGCATTACCGCATCCGCGACTGGGGGGCGATCGACAAGCAGTGGATCATCCAGCACCTGCGCCAGCTGCGCGAAGTGTTGGGTTATCCCTGAAAGGGCTCCCCGTGGGAGCGGGCTTGTCCCGCGATGGTACGCGCAGAGCTCCCGGCAATCTCAGCCTTTACGCATGCCGATGTGCGGAATATCGTCCTCGAGGTATTCTTCGCCGACCGCTTCGAAACCATGGCGAGCGTAGAACCCCTGCAAATGCGCCTGGGCCGACAGATAGATCGATACGCCAGGCCAGCAATGGCCGGCAGCTTCCAGTCCCTTCAGCAGTAGTGGGTGGCCCAGCTTCATATCGCGCGCCTCGGGGGACGTCACCACCCGGCCAATGACGACCTCGCCGTCCTGCGATTGCGGATCGAGCAAGCGCAGGTACGCCACCAGCCGCTCACCGTCCCAGCCCATCAGGTGCAATGTGTCGCCACACAGGTCGAGCCCGTCGACTTCCTGGTAGGCACAACGCTGCTCGACCACGAACACTTCGGTGCGCAGTTGCAGGATGGCGTAGAGTTGTTCCTTGGCAAGGTCGCCATGGTGCTTGCAGATCCACTCGATGGACATGGATGGGTACTCCTTCGGTTGACCGTCGATCATCGCAAATCCTGCTGGGTTCGACGAGATCGAATGACGGTACCTGGCACTCGGCCAAAATAGAGGCTAAATGACACTATCGCCCGCTGTCGCCAGGATGCGGCTTGTGTAATCTGGACCTCTGTTGCTAGTAGAGACCGCCGTCACCAGCGTGAGCCCCCAACTGCGAAAGGAATTGAGCATGCGGCCACTGCTTTGCGTTCTTGGTTTACTCGGGCTGTTGTGCGCGGGGCCTGCCCTGGCCCAAGGCAAGCTGCGGCTGGTGGCCGACAGCTGGCCGCCGTTTACCGACACCAGCATGCCCGGTGGCGGCCTGGCCACCAGCATCGTCACCACGGCGCTGACCCGCGCCGGCTACGCCATCGAGTTCGAGGAGGTGCCTTGGGCCAGGGCGCTGATGGGCGTGGGCGAGGGGCGCTACGATGTGCTGATCAACGCTTGGTATAACGACGAGCGAACCCTGATCGGCCAGTTCTCGGGCGCCTACCTGGTCAACCGCATCCGCCTGCTCAAGCGTGAGGGCGAAGCGTTCTCCTATGCACGCCAGTCTGACCTTTATCCCTACACCATCGCCGTGGTGCGCGATTACGCCTACTCCCCAGAATTCGACAGCGACGAGCGCCTGAACAAGGTGCCGGTGCGCAGCTTCTCGTCCGCGGTGCGCATGCTGGCGGCCGGCCGGGTCAACCTGGCAGTGGAGGACGAGTACGTCGCGCGTTACAACCTGCAGCGCGAGCCGCAGCCGGTGCGGGAGGGGGTGGCGTTCGTCGACCCGCCGCTGAGCGAGAACAGTCTGCACATCCTGGTCAGCCTCAAGCACCCGGAGCATCAGAAGATTGTCGCCCGCTTCGAGAAGGCGATCGCCACGATGAAGGCCGACGGCAGCTACGACCGGCTGCTGCGCCAGCATGGGTTCTGATCGCGGGGCGATCAGGCGGGTTCGCCTTCCTTGATCAAATGCCCTGCGAGTGTCCGTAACGGTCCCAGTTGTCGGCAGATCAGCGCCAGTTGCGTCTGTACCAGCCGCTGATGCTCGTCCAGCTCCTCCGGCATCTGCTCCAGCGCGTTGGCCAGGGCTTCCTCGGCGTCGCTGTGGATTGCCACCGGCAACCGCGCCGCCAAGCCATTGGCGATTTCGTCGAGGCTGCTGGCCAGGCTCCGCCCGGCGCCATCGATCAACTGCTCGTGGACCTCGGCCGGCAGCACCGTGTCGCGGTGCGCGCCCAGCCCCGAGAGGTAGCTGAGCAAGGTGTGTGACAGCACCAGGAAGCGGAAGCCGACATCGGCTTCCTTACGGAAGTGCCCCGGCTCCATCAGCATGTTGGCCAAGGTGGTGGACAATGCCGCGTCGGCGTTGTGCGCGTTGCGCCGGGCCAGGCGGTAGGCCAGGTCGTCGCGCTTGCCATGGGCATACTGCTGCATGATCTGGCGCAGGTATTCGCTGGCGCAGGCCAGGGTGTTGGCCAGCACCTTGTTCAGCCGCCGGCCCTGCCAGTCAGGCAGGAACAGGAACACCGCGAGAATGGCGATCAGGCTGCCCACCAGGGTATCGAACAGGCGCGGCAGGAACAGGCCGTAGCCATCGCCGATCTGGTTGAAGCAGAACAGCACCATCAGGGTGATCGCCGCCGTGGCCAGGGTGTAGCGGGTGGTGCGGTTGACGAAGAAAACCACCCCGGCGACCACCGCGAACAGCGACTGGATGATCGGGTTGGGGAACAGGTCGAACAGCGCCCAGCCCACGGTCAGGCCGATGGCGGTGCCGAAGATCCGCTGCACCAGCTTGCGCCGGGTCGCGCCATAGTTGGGCTGGCAGACGAACAGGGTGGTGAGGATGATCCAGTAACCCTGGGTCGGGTGGATCAGGTGCACCATGCCATAGCCCACCGACAGCGCCAGCGACAGGCGCAGGGCGTGGCGGAACAGCAGCGAGGTCGGCGTCAGCTGGGTGCGCAAGCGTTTCCACACATCCTTGAGGTTGCGGGGCGAGCGGTCGAGCAGGCTGCTGTCGCTGGCGTCGGCCAGGCTGTCCGGGTTGCTCGCGGCGCTGAGCAGCCGATCCAGGGTGGCCAGGTTGGCGGCCAGTGCCCGCAGCGAGCGCAGCAGGCCGCGCCAGGCCGGGTTGCTCTGGATGCGCAGGTGCTCCAGCGAAGCATTGAGGTCTTCCAGGGCCTCGGGGTAGCCGCTGGCGAGCACGAAGGGCTGGCGCAGGCGGATCGAGCGGGCCAGCTCCTGGCAGGAAGAACCCTGTTTGCGCAGCAGGCGCTGGCAGCGGAACATCACATCGCTGTGGAAGAAGGCGTCCGTCAACGCGTTGTAGGGGTAGTGCGAGGCACTGACCCGCTCATGGATGTCCTGGGCCAGGAAGTACAGCTTGAGGTAGCGGCTGACCTTGGAGTTCGGCTGGCTGTTGCCGACCCGGTGCAGGATGATTTCCTTGGCCGCGTTGAGCGCCGCCACAACTTTGCCATTCTGCTTGGCCAGCTCCAGGCGCGTGGCCTCGACGTCGAGTGTGCGCACCGGCTCGAACAGGCTGGCCTTGAGCTTGAGGTAGGTGCCCAGCTCGAAGAACAGCTTGGCCAGGCTCTGCTGCACCGGCTGGTTGGAGAACAGCGCCTGCCACAGCACCGACAGCAGGCCATACCAGGCCGCCCCCGCCACCAGCAGCAACGGCTCATGCCAAAAGTCGCTGACTTCGCCGCCGCGCTGGTCGACGCCGATCATGGTGTAGACCGAAAGGATCAGCGTGGCCGAGGCGATCGCCCCATAGCGTTCGCCCAAGGCCCCGAGCATGGTCAGGGAAAACGCCGCCAGGGCCAGGGCGACGGCGAAGATCCAGGGGTAGGGGAACAGCAGCTCGACCGACAGCGCGGCGATGGCGAAACAGCCAAGGGTCACCAGCAGGGCGCTGAGCCGGCCCTGCCAGCCATCGTCGGTTTCGGCCAGGGCACTGGCGATGATGCCGAGGAACAGCGGGATGAGCAGGCTCATCTCGTTCTGGTACCAGCACCAGGCCATGCTGCCGGTGAGTGCGATGGTCACGCGGATGGCGTAGCTGAACTTGTCTTGGCCCCACAGGCGACGCAATGAATGGCGGAACGAGCTCGATGACATGATGGCCCTGGGCTGAGATCGGTTGAGTAGCGTCGAGGCTGTCTTGGGGCCGCGCAGCAGCTCCCAAAAATGGCGCTCCAGCACAGACCAGCAAGAAGCGTTCCGTGCTGCTGAATGGATTCTACTCTACACGAACTGCGCCGCCGCGTTGGCCGAAGCCCAGGCCCACTGGAAGTTGAAACCACCCAGGTGCCCGCTCACGTCCAGCACCTCGCCGATGAAGTACAGCCCAGGGCTCTTCAGCGATTCCATGGTCTTGGACGACACCTCGCGGGTATCGACTCCGCCCAAGGTCACCTCGGCGGTGCGATAGCCCTCGGTGCCGGCCGGGATCACTTGCCAGGCCGACAGTTTCTCGGCGATCTGGGTCAATTCTGCCGGCGTGTACTGTTTCAAGGGTTTCGAAACGAACCACTGCTCGGCCAGCAGGTTGGCCAGCTTGCGGGTGAACACCTCGCCCAGCACTGTCTTCAGCTCGCTGTTGGAGCGCTCGACTTGCTGGCCCTGCAGCCACTCCAACGCGTCGCGATCAGGCAGCAGGTTGATCTGCACCGTGTCGCCGGCTTCCCAGAACGACGAGATCTGCAGGATCGCCGGGCCGCTCAGGCCGCGGTGAGTGAACAACAGATTCTCGCGGAAGCTCATGCCATTGCAGCTCGCGACGCAGTCCAGCGAGGTGCCCGACAACTCGGTGCACAGTGCCTTGAGCTGGGGCTCGGTGATGGTGAACGGCACCAGGCCGGCGCGGGTCGGCAACAATTCATGGCCGAACTGGCGGGCGACCTGGTAGCCAAAGCCGGTAGCGCCTAGGGTCGGGATCGACAGGCCGCCGGTGGCGATCACCAGCGACTGGCAGGCGAACGGACCGGCGCTGGTCTGCAGGGTGTAGCCGCCTTCGGTCTTGTCGATGCGCTCGATGCTGGTGTTCATGCGCAGTTCGGCGCCGGCCTCGTCACACTCGGCCAAGAGCATGTCGAGGATGTCGCTGGACTTGTTGTCGCAGAACAGCTGGCCGAGCTTCTTCTCGTGGTACGCCACGCCGTGCTTGCATACCAGCTCGATGAAGTCCCACTGGGTGTAGCGGGCCAGTGCCGACTTGCAGAAGTGCGGGTTGTGCGAGAGGAAGTTGGCGGGCTCGGTGTACATGTTGGTGAAGTTGCAACGCCCGCCGCCGGACATGAGGATCTTCTTGCCCGGCTTGTTGGCGTGGTCGAGCAGCAGCACCCGGCGCCCGCGGCGGGCGCTGAGCTGGGCGCACATCAGGCCGGCGGCGCCGGCGCCGAGGATGATCACGTCGGTGGAGTGCACGAAATTACCTCTTCAAGAACTGGGGCCGCAAAGCGGCCCCAAAAAGTCTTCAGACGATACGGACTTTCAGGGCGCGACCCTTGATCTTGCCGCTGTTCAGCCGCTGCATGGCCTGCTTGGCCACCGCCCGCTCCACCGCCACGAACGCCACGAAGTCGAAGATGGCGATCTTGCCCACCTGCTTGCCCGGCAACCCGGCATCGCCGGTCAGAGCGCCGAGGATGTCGCCCGGGCGCAGCTTGTCCTTGCGTCCGGCACCAATGCACAGGGTGGTCATCGCCGGCAGCAGCGGCTCGCCGCCCTTGCTCTTGAGGTTGTCCAGCTGTTCCCAGCGCAGCGGCTTGTTCTGCAGGTCCTCGATGGCCTGGGCGCGGTGGCCTTCGGCCGGGGCCACCAGGCTGATCGCCACGCCTTTCTCACCGGCGCGGCCGGTACGGCCGACGCGGTGCACGTGGATCTCGGCGTCACGGGCCAGCTCGACGTTGATCACCAGGTCCAGGCCGTCGATGTCCAGGCCGCGAGCGGCCACGTCGGTGGCCACCAGCACCGAGCTGCTGCGGTTGGCGAACATCGTCAGCACCTGGTCGCGGTCGCGCTGCTCCAGGTCGCCGTGCAGTGCTTGGGCGACGATACCCTTGGCGGTCAGGTGGGTGACCAGGTCCTCGCACTGCTGCTTGGTGAAGCAGAACGCCACGCAGGACTGCGGGCGGTAGTGGCCGAGCACGCGGGTGACCGCTTCCAGGCGCTGCTGTGGGTCGATCTCGATGAAGCGCTGTTCGATCTGGCTGTCGCTGTGCAGGGCCTCGACCTTGACCTGTTGCGGCTGGCGCATGAAGTCCTTGGCCAACTGCTCGATACCGGTCGGGTAGGTGGCGGAGAACAGCAGGGTCTGGCGGCGCGACGGGGTCTTGCGGATGATGCTGGCGATGGCGTCGAAGAAGCCCATGTCGAGCATGCGGTCGGCTTCGTCCAGGACCAGGGTGTTGAGGCCGTCGAGCACCAGGGTGCCTTTGTCCAGGTGCTGCTGGATGCGCCCCGGGGTGCCGACGATGATGTGCGCGCCGTGTTCCAGCGAGGCGATCTGCGGGCCGAGCGAGACGCCGCCGCACAGGGTGAGGATCTTGATGTTGTCCTCGGCGCGGGCCAGGCGGCGCAGTTCCTTGGCCACCTGGTCGGCCAGCTCCCGGGTCGGGCACAGCACCAGAGCCTGGCAGCCGAAGTAGCGCGGGTTGATCGGGTTGAGCAGGCCGATGCCGAAGGCGGCGGTCTTGCCGCTACCGGTCTTGGCCTGGGCGATCAGGTCCTGGCCCTTGAGGATGACCGGCAGGCTCTGGGCCTGGATTGGTGTCATCGAGGCGTAGCCCAGGGCGTCCAGGTTGGCCAGCATGGCGGCGGACAGCGGTAGGGTGGCAAAAGCGGTGGTTTCAACGGTCACGAGGCGGGCCTGCGGCTGGAGCGAAAAATGTCGCACAGTCTACCAGCCTCATGGCCATTCGCCCTACGACTCGACGTGCTCTTCCGGACGACGAGCGCGCCTTCCGTCTGTCGGTGCCAGTTGCAGGAAGATCGCCGCCGCCAGCATGGCCATCACGCCGATGGTGACGAAGGTCAGCTGGAAGGCGCCCAAGGTGCTCTGCACGCCATCGCCGCTGCCGGCTGCGGTGAAGCCGCCGAGCAAGGCACCGGCGCAGGCCACGCCCAGGCTCAGCGACAGTTGCGCGACCACTGACAGCAGGCTGTTGCCGCTGCTGGCGCTGGCATCGTCGAGGTCGATCAGGGTCACCGTGTTCATCGCTGTGAACTGCATCGAGTTGACCGCCCCCAGCAGCGCCAGTTGCACCAGTAGCACGGCATAGGGTGTCTGCTCGTCGACCAGCCCCAGGCTGGCCAGGAGCAGGCCCAGCAGCAGGGTGTTGCCGGTCAGCACGATGCGGTAGCCCAGGCGCTCGATCAGCGGCCGGGCGATGGACTTGGCGAGCATCGCCGCCGCCGCCAGCGGGATCATGCTCATGCCGGCCTGGGCCGGCGAATAGCCCAGCGCCACTTGCAACAGCAAGGGCACGAGGAAGGGCAAGGCGCCGCTGCCCAGGCGGGCGAACAGGTTGCCGAGGATACCGATGGCGAAGGTCCGTACGCGGAACAGCGAGGGCGAGAACAGAGGTTCCGGGTCACGCCCGGCGCGCAACCAGTAGGCGGCCAGGCATGCCATGCCGGCGAACAACAACAGCATTACTCGCAGGTGCGGCAGGTGCAGTTCGCCCAGGCCTTCCATGGCAATGGTGATCAGCACCATTGCCGCGCCGAACAGCAAAAAACCTGGGGTATCGAAACGTGTGCGTTCAGCCCCGCGCAGGTCGGGGATGAACTTCCACACCGCATAGCAGCCCAGTGCGCCCACCGGCAGGTTGAGCAGGAAGATCCAGTGCCAGGTCAGGATCTCCACCAGCCAGCCACCCAGGGTCGGACCCAGCAGCGGGCCGAGCAGGCCGGGGATGGTAATGAAGCTCATGATCCGCACCAGCTCCGAGCGTGGGTAGGCACGCAGCACCACCAGGCGCCCGACCGGCAGCATCAACGCGCCGCCCAGGCCTTGGATGACCCGGGCCAGGGTCAGGAACGCCAGGCTGTTGGCCATGGCGCACAAGAGCGAACCGAAGCTGAACAGCAGGATGGCGCTGAAGAAGATGCGCTTGGTGCCGAAACGGTCGGCGATCCAGCCCGAGGCCGGGATCAGCAGAGCCACGGTGAGCATGTAGGCAATGATCACCCCCTGCATGCGCAGCGGGTCCTCGGCCAGCGAGCGGGCCATGGCCGGCAGCGCGGTGTTGAGAATGGTGCCGTCGAGCGACTGCATGAAGAAGGCGATGGCCACCACCCAGGGGATCCAGCGGGCGGTGACAGGGTCCAGTGGTGCGCGTTCGGGCATGGGTTACCTCAATGTCCTGTGTTGCCTGGGCCGACCTCGCCGCCGGCAAGCCGCCTTCCACAGGGGCAGTGCATGCCGGTCATGGTGGAAGCTGGCTTGCCAGCGATGAGGCCGATCCTGCCGATCACAATGTCAGGGTCAGCCCTTTGACCAACGCCCCCGGCAGATGACTCGATCCGGTGCTGCGTTGCCCATAGGTGCTGGTCGAGAGGATCATCTCGCGCTCCTGGGTCAGGTCTTCGAGCTGGCTACCCAGCAGGTTGTACAGGCTGTCGTCGAAGCGCATGGTGCTCACTGGCCCCTGGATCTGCCCGTTCTCCACCCAGAAAGTGGCGAAGCGGGTCAGCCCGGTCATGCGTGCCGCAGGCAGGTCCGAATAGTTCAGGTACCACAGGTTACTGATGTACAGCCCGGTGCCCAGACGCTCCAGAATCTTTTCGCCAGGCAGGTTGCCCGGCGCCAGGCTCAGCGCGCACGGCGACTCGTGGCTGTCTGCGCCATTGGCCTGCTGGGCGAACTCGGCGGCGCTTCGGGCGCTTACCAGCCGCTCCAGCGCACGGCCTTCGCCGATCAGCAGCAGGTCGCGACGGGGCGAGCCCTCGTCGGAGAACGCTGGGCTCAGCGAGCCGCTGACCTGCTCGCTGAAGCTCACTCGTGGGCTCAGTTGCGCGTCGCCGTTGTACAGGCGCTGCAGTGGGCTGTTGCCCGTGGCCAGGGCCTGGGCGGAGAAACCGCCCCAGCACAGCATCCCGGCGATCTCGTCCATTGCCGCCGGCGCCAGGTAGGCTCGGTAGCTGCCGGGCTTGAGGGTGATGGCCGGGCGTCCCAGGTACGCCAGCTGTTCGCGGGCCTGACGCAGGCGCGCGGCGAAGGCCTCGCCGCTCCAGGTCTGCCCGGCATAGTTGGCCTTGACTGCCTGGCCGTTGGCGTGGAACAGGCTCCAGTCGACGTTGAAACTATTGGCCTGGTGCCAGCCGAAGGCCCCGAAGGAACTGGCGAAACCCCGGCAGATGGGGCCGGCGGCATAGATGCCGACCAGGTCCAGGTCACCGGCTTCGCGCTCGATGAGGGCCAGCACTGCGTCCAGCTCGGGCAATGGCTGTTCCAGCAGGCTATGGCTGTGCCAGGCGCTGTCGTCGAGGTTCAGGTAGGGATCCACCGCCAGCAATGGCAAGGTCTGGCGCAATTGCGCCAGGGCGTCGTGCAGACGCCGTTGGTCGAGGTCGGGATCGTCGCCCAGGGTGATCTGCTGTTCGGCCTGACGCCCTTCGCGCACCAACCGCAGGTGCACGCTGGCCTGGCTGACCAGTCCGGCCTGGCGCACCTTGGCATGGTTGAAGCGCACGAACTGCGAATGCTCGGCGCTGTAGCCGAGGGTGAACTGCTCGCCCGGTTGCACGGCGGCGTTCAGGCTGTCGAGCAGGTTTTCGAAGCGTTGCTGGTACAGGGTGCTCATCAGGCGTCTCCCCCGAATACGTCGATCTGACGGAACACGCAGGCGGGCGATGCGTGACCGACCCGCACCACCTGGTTAGGCTCGCCCTTGCCGCAGTTGGGCGTGCCGAGCACCTGGTAGGTGCTGCTGTCGCCCACGGCCGAGAGGTTGCGCCAGAAGTCGGCGGAGATGCCCCGGTAGTTCGGGTTCTTCACCACGCCCTTGAGCTTGCCGTTTTCGATCAACTGCCCCCACTCGCAGCCGAACTGGAATTTATTGCGCGCATCGTCGATGGACCAGGAGCGGTTGGTACGCATCAGGATGCCGTGCTCGATGCCGCTGACCAGTTGCTCAAGCGACTGGTCGCCCGGCTCGATGTTGAGGTTGGCCATGCGGTCGATCGGCGCGCGGTTCCAGCCGCAGGCTCGGCTGTTGGCCACGCCATCCAGGCCCGAGCGCAGTTGCGAAAGAGCGCCGCCCAGGGGGCGAACCAGCAGGCCATCGCGGATCAGGAACTGCTTGCTGGCCGGGGTGCCGTCGTCATCGAAGCTGTAGCTGGCCAGCTCCTCGCGAAGGGTTGGGTCAAAGGTTACGTTGAGCAGCTTCGAGCCGTATTGCAGATGGCCGAAGTCTTCGGCTTTGACGAAGCTGGTGCCAGCGTAGTTGCGCTCATCGCCGAGGATCCGGTCCAGCTCCAGCGGGTGGCCGATGGATTCGTGGATCTGCAGCATCATCTGGTCGGGCATCAGCAGCAGGTCGCGCCGGCCGCTTGGGGTATTCGGTGCCAGCAGCAGTTGCAGCGCCTCGTCGGCCACCCGGCGGGCAGCGCCGACCAGGCCGCAGCGCTCGATCACCTCGAAGCCGCCCTGCTGGCCGAAGTTCTCCCGGCCCAGGCTGCGGCTCTGGCTGTCCTGGCCGTCGCTGGCGGTGACACCCAGGCCCGGGTAGACGAAGCGCTGGGCATGGCGCAGCTCGGCGCCAGCGGAGTTCAGGTAGGTCTGCTCGACCACGCTGATGCCCAGGCTGGCCTGCCAGTCCACCAGGCGTTCGTCCATGGGCACGCTGGCCGATTCGGCGGCCAGCAGGTCCAGGCATTCGGCGAGGTTGGGCAGGGGATGTTCGAAATTGGGCGAGACATGGTCGTGGCGTCCGTCCGGGGCTGGCTGGCCGCTCAGGTCGAGCAGGCTGCTGGCCTTGATCCGTCGGGCCAGCGCCTCGGCGTGCTCCAGGGCACGTTGCAGCCCAGCCTGGGACAGGTCGGCGGTGGCCGCGTAGGTCTCGACGCCCTCCACCCGCACGGTGAGCATGGCGCCTTCATCCTGGCTGAAGAAGGGAGGCTCGGCGACGTTGCGCCGAACCGACAGTGACTGGTGCGATTGCTTCACATGGCGAAGCGAGAACAGTTCGGCCGTGCTGCGCAGCGCGGCAAAACGCTGGCGCAGCAGGGTGCTGGAGTCGAACATGGAAATCTCCGTGTGTGCGGTGGCTCCCCCTAGGCTTTATACGAAAAGTGCCTGCGCGTCGATCATGCTGCGTTGAAAACAGGCTCGGAATGCTCATTTGCAACCAGCAAACTCCGCTTCCTCGCCTGTTTTCGCCTTGCCTGATCGCCGCTCGGCGACTTTTCGTACAAAGCCTAGAACCACCCCTCTTGCATGCCCAGGCACGTATCGTCGCGGGCCTCGAGCAAAGCGAGGTCATTATGGCAGCCCGGCACTTCCCAGGTGAGGAAATAACGCGCGGCCTGGAGTTTGCCCAGGTAGAAGTCGCGATCGCTGCCCTTGAGGAGGCCGACCTCGGCATGAATGGCCTGCTCCAGCCAGCGCCAGCCGATCACGCAGTGGCCGAACACCTTGAGGTACAGCGCCGAGTTGGCCAGCGCGCCGGCGACCTTGCCGCTGGCCAGGTCGCCGAGCAGGGCGAGGGTCACGCTCTGCAGGCGGTTGACCAGGTGCTCCAGGGGCTGGCGCAACGGATCGAGGTTCGGGTGATGGCTGGCGCGCTCGCAGGTGCCGGCGATCAGGCGGATCAGCTGCTTGAGCCCCGCGCCGTTGTTCTGCGCCAGCTTGCGCCCGAGCAGGTCGAGGGACTGGATGCCCTCGGTGCCTTCGTGGATCGGGTTGAGGCGATTGTCGCGGTAGTACTGCTCGACTGGGTACTCGCGGGTGTAGCCGTGGCCGCCGAGGATCTGGATCGCCAGCTCGTTGGCTTTCAGGCAGAACGCCGAGGGCCAGGACTTGACGATGGGCGTGAGCAGATCGAGCAGTTCCAGGGCTTGCCGGCGAGCCTCGGCATCCGCGGCGGTGTGGGTGTCATCGAACAGCCGGGCCGCGTACAGGCCCAGGTCGAAAGCACCCTCCACGTAGGCCTTCTGCGCCAGCAACATGCGCTTCACATCGCTGTGCTCGATGATCGATACGGCGGGGCTGTTCGGGTCCTTGTTGTCTGGAAGGCGGCCCTGTGGACGTTGGCGGGCGTAGTCCAGGGAATACAGGTAGCCGGCGTAGCCCAGCATCACCGCGCCCATGCCGACGCCGATGCGCGCCTCGTTCATCATCTGGAACATGCAGGCCAGGCCCTGGTGCGGCTGGCCCACCAGGTAGCCGACGCACTGGCCGTTGTCCCCGAAGTTCAGCGCGGTGGAGGTGGTGCCGCGCCAGCCCATCTTGTGGAACAGCCCGGCCAGCAGCACGTCGTTGCGCGGCCCCAGGCTGCCGTCGGCGTTGACCAGGTACTTGGGCACAATGAACAGCGAGATGCCCTTCACCCCGGGCGGTGCGTCCGGCAGCTTGGCCAGGACCATGTGCACGATGTTCTCCGACAGTTCGTGGTCACCGCCGGAGATGAAGATCTTGTTGCCCTTGAGCCGGTAGGTGCCGTCGTCTGCGGGTTCGGCGCGGGTGCGAATATCGGCCAGGGACGAGCCGGCGTGGGGTTCGGTCAGGGCCATGGTGCCGTAGTAACGGCCCTCGATCATCGGTTGCAGGAACAAGCGTCTCTGTTCGTCGCTGCCGAAGCTCTCGATCAGGTTGGCCGCGCCCATGGTCAGGAACGGGTAGGCCGTGGTGCCGGCGTTGGCGGCCTGGAAGTGGGCGAAGCAGGCTTGCGATACCAGGCTGGGCAACTGCATGCCGCCGACTTCGAAGTCGCGGTTGGCGTTGAGGAAGCCCGCTTCGAGGAAGGCGTCGACCGCAGGCTTCACCTCCGGGATCAGCTCGGCACGGCCTTCCACGTAGCGCGGCTCGTGTTCATCGCCCTTGCGGTTGTGCGAGGCGAAGTACTTCTCGGCGATGGTGCGGGCGGTGGTCAGCGCCGCGTCAAAGGTCTCGCGGCTGTGCTCGGCGAAGCGCGGGCGCTGGGTCAGGGCCTCGGCGTCGAGGACTTCGTAGAGCTCGAAGGCGAGGTTGCGGCTGCTGAGGAGTTGCTCGGACATGGCGGCATTCCTGGTTCTGGATGCAGCGAGTCTAGGCAAGGTGATAGGGCAGGGGACAGGTTAATTGGTTTGGGTGATATAGGGGCAGAAGTTGCCATCACCCAGGTCTCCTTGGGTTGCGCCGGGCGCTATGGATGTGGGTGTTACCCGTCGCAAAGCCTTGTCACGCAATTGCGCTTATATCGATATCGATATAGTTTTATCTTTGCCGCTCATGGAGAGCTTACGCCTCCGGTATGGACAAGCCAGGCGAGTGCATTGGCGGGAGCGTGCAGGATGCATGATGGGCAAAAGCCAATCGAATGGTTGGGTAGCAGCAAGCAGGACCTGCGGGACTTTCCGGTTGTGGCAAGGCAGCGGGCCGGGTATCAGCTGGAGCTGATCCAGGACGGTGAGGCCCCCTTCGACTGGAAACCAATGGAAAGCGTTGGGCCTGGGACGCGGGAAATCCGCATCAAGTGTCGGGATGGGGCGTTTCGGGTGTTCTACGTCGTGAGTCGACCAGAAGCGGTTTATGTCCTGCACGCGTTTCGCAAGACGACCGAGAAGACGGAAAAGCGCGATATCGATCTGGCGAGAGCGCGATACAAATTGTTGGGCGCCTGCTGAGCTGGAGTCGACAGTGTTTGAACGAGATGGATGCACAGAGGGATTTGCGATGACAAACGAACGCTCCACTTCGGTGTGGGATGCGCTGTTCGGCTCACCCGCAGAGGCCGAGAACCTGCGGCTTCGGGCGAAGCTGATGCGGGTATTGACCAGGATTGTCCAATCCTGGGATCTGCCGCAGAAAGACGCAGCACGGCGACTGCATCTGACTCAGCCACGTTTGAGTGACTTGCTCAACGGCAAGATAGACAAGTTCTCGCTGGATGCACTGGTGAATATCCTGGCGAACGCCGATCTGGAAGTTGATTTTACGGTGAAAAAGAAATCTGCGTGATGGTTGCTTCGCTTTAGTTGCGCGGGCTTTTCCTGATTAGGTGAGGGCTGCCAGGTTGAGAAATCTCGGCAAGACAGTTGCTCCCACAAAAAAGGAGAGCCTGAGCTCTCCTTTTCCGTTCACCGACCGTCAGCGTCAGCCAATGGTCATCAGGCTGGCGTTACCACCCGCCGCCGCGGTGTTCACGCTCACCGCCCGCTCGATCACCAGGCGTTCCAGGGCGATCTGGTGATCGCCACTCGACAGCCCGTGCACGCCGACGATCGCGCCGGCACGCTTGGCCACCTGCTCGCAAACACCGCGCAGCTGGTCGGAGTGACCGTGGTGGATGACCGCGTCGAAGGCCACGTCGTCCTTGCTCCAGTCGGCCACCAGCTTGATCTTCGCCTGCAGCTCCTTCGGCAGACGGCCGCGCACGGTCTTGGCCGGCTCGCCGTCCTGGAACACCGCCGAGCTGCCCACGGCCAGTACCGCCGCCAGCTGGGCCAGCAGGTCGGCCTCGTTGTCGGCCAGGCACAGCACGTGTTCGCGAGGCAGCACAGTGTAGGTGTTGCGCTCGCCGGTCGGGCCTGGCAGCACGCGGGTGATGCCGCTCTGCGACTGCTCGGCGAACTGCTCGCACAGCGCGGCCAGGTCGCTCATCTGGCTGCTGGCCGCCCAGGTCTTGAGGGTGGTCAGCGGCTTGAGCTGCTGGTCGCGCAGGGTGGTGTCGGCCTTGCTGCGCGCATCGTCGGCCTGGAAGTGGCGGGCGATGGCGTCGGCCGGGCGGGTCGACAGCAGGCGGTACAGGTACAGCGGGCCGCCGGCTTTCGGGCCGGTGCCCGACAGGCCTTCACCGCCGAACGGCTGCACGCCGACCACGGCACCGACAATGTTGCGGTTGACGTACATGTTGCCGGCGTTGACGTTGTCCACCACCTTGGCGATGGTCTCGTCGATGCGGGTGTGCACGCCCAGGGTCAGACCGTAGCCGGAAGCGTTGATCTGCTCGATCAGCTGGTCCAGGTCCTTGCGGTTGTAACGCACCACGTGCAGCACTGGGCCGAAGATCTCGCGCTTGAGCTCGTCGAAGCTTTCCAGTTCGATCAGGGTCGGCATCACGAAGGTGCCGCGCTTGATCTCCTCGCCTTCGGCGATGGCCACCTGGTAGACGGTGCGGCCTTTGTCGCGCATGCCCTGGATGTGCTTCTCGATGCCGGCCTTGGCCTCGGCGTCGATCACCGGGCCGATGTCCACGGACAGGCGCTCCGGGTTGCCCAGGCGACTTTCGGCCATGGCGCCCTTGAGCATCTCGATCACGCGGTCGGCGGAGTCTTCCTGCAGACACAGCACGCGCAGGGCCGAGCAACGCTGGCCGGCGCTGTCGAAGGCCGAGGAGACTACATCGATCACCACCTGCTCGGTCAGCGCCGAGGAGTCGACGATCATGGCGTTCTGGCCACCGGTTTCGGCGATCAGCGGGATCGGGCGGCCCTGGTTGTCCAGGCGCCCGGCGATGTTGCGTTGCAGCAGGCGGGCGACTTCGGTGGAGCCGGTGAACATCACGCCCTTGACGCGCTCGTCACCGACCAGGCCGGCACCGACGGTTTCGCCCTGGCCTGGCAGCAGTTGCAGCACGCCTTCGGGGATGCCGGCTTCCAGCAGCAGGCGCACGGCCTGGGCGGCGACCAGCGGGGTCTGTTCGGCCGGCTTGGCCAGTACCGGGTTGCCGGCGGCCAGCGCCGCGGCCACCTGTCCGGAGAAGATCGCCAGCGGGAAGTTCCATGGGCTGATGCACACCACCGGGCCCAGAGGGCGGCAGCTGTCATTGCGCAGGTCGTTGCGTGCCTGCACCGCGTAGTAGCGCAGGAAGTCCACGGCCTCGCGCACTTCGGCGATGGCGTTGGCGTAGGTCTTGCCGGCTTCGCGCACCAGCAGGCCCATCAGCGGCTGGATGTCGGCTTCCATCAGGTCGGCGGCGCGTTCGAGGATCGCGGCGCGCTCGGCCGGTGGGGTGGCTTGCCAGATCGGCGCGGCGTTCAGTGCGCACTGGATGGCGTTGTCGACGTCGGCGACGGTGGCTTCCTGCACGTGGCCCACGACATCGCGGTGGTCGGCCGGGTTGAGTACCGGTGTGGCCGGCTGCTCGCTGGCGGCGCAGGCCAGCAGCGGCGTGGCTTTCCAGTCATTGTGGGCGGTGGCCAGCAGGGCGCAGGACAGCGACGCCAGGCGGTGTTCGTTGGCCATGTCGATGCCGGCCGAGTTGGCCCGCTCGCTGCCGTACAGCTCACGCGGCATCGGGATGCGCGGGTGCGGCAAGCCGATGCTGCCTTCCTGAGTGCCCATGCGCTCGATGCTGGCGACCGGGTCGGCGACCAGTTCCTGGATGGAGATCGAGTGGTCGGCGATGCGGTTGACGAACGAGGTGTTGGCGCCGTTTTCCAGCAGGCGACGGACCAGGTAGGCCAGCAGGGTCTCGTGGGTGCCGACCGGTGCGTACACGCGGCATGGACGGTTCAGCTTGCCCTCGGAGATCTTGCCCACGACTTGCTCGTACAGCGGTTCGCCCATGCCGTGCAGGCACTGGAATTCGTACTGGCCCGGGTAGTAGTTCTGCCCGGCGATGGTGTAGATGGCCGACAAGGTGTGGGCGTTGTGGGTGGCGAACTGCGGGTAGATGGCTTCTGGCACGGCCAGCAGCTTGCGGGCGCAGGCAACATAGGAAACGTCGGTGTACACCTTGCGGGTGTAGACCGGATAGCCTTCCAGGCCTTCGACCTGGGCGCGCTTGATCTCGCTGTCCCAGTAGGCGCCTTTCACCAGGCGGATCATCAGGCGGTGACGGCTGCGCTTGGCCAGGTCGATGACGTAGTCGATCACGTACGGGCAGCGCTTCTGGTAGGCCTGGATGACGAAACCGATGCCGTTCCAGCCGGCCAGCGACGGCTCGAAGCACAGGCGCTCGAGCAGGTCCAGCGACAGCTCCAGGCGGTCGGCCTCCTCGGCGTCGATGTTCAGGCCGATGTCGTACTGCTTGGCCAGCAGGGTCAGCGACAGCAGGCGCGGGTACAGCTCGTTCATCACGCGCTCGTACTGGGCACGGCTGTAGCGCGGGTGCAGGGCCGAGAGCTTGATCGAGATGCCCGGGCCTTCATAGATGCCGCGGCCGTGCGAGGCTTTGCCGATCGAGTGGATCGCCTGCTCGTAGGACGCCAGGTATTTCTGCGCGTCGTGCTCGGTCAGCGCGGCTTCGCCAAGCATGTCATAGCTGTAGCGGAAGCCCTTGGCTTCGAACTTGCTGGCATTGGCCAGGGCCTCGGCGATGGTCTCACCGGTGACGAACTGCTCGCCCATCAGGCGCATGGCCATGTCGACGCCCTTGCGGATCATCGGCTCGCCGCTCTTGCCGATGATGCGGGTGAGCGAGGAAGTCAGGCCGGATTCGTTGTGGGTGCTGACCAGCTTGCCGGTCAGCAGCAGGCCCCAGGTGGCGGCGTTGACGAACAGCGACGGGCTGTTGCCCAGGTGCGGCTGCCAGTTGCCGGTGCTGATCTTGTCGCGGATCAGCGCGTCACGGGTGCCTTTGTCGGGGATGCGCAGCAGTGCTTCAGCCAGGCACATCAGCGCCACGCCTTCCTGGGAGGACAGCGAGAACTCCTGCAGCAGGCCCTGGACGATGCCGGCACGGCCGCCGGCGCTCTTCTGGTTGCGCAGCTTGTCGGCCAGGCTCGCGGCCAGCTTGTTGGTGGCTTCGGCCTGGGCGGCTGGCAGGCGGGCCTGCTCCAGCAGCATCGGCACCACTTCCTGCTCGGGGCGGCGGTAGGCGGCGGTGATCGCCGAGCGCAGTACCGACTGCGGCAGGATGCTTTCGGCGAATTCCAGGAAGCACTGGTGGGCGTGGTCGGCGGCGACTTCGCCGGCGTCGTCGCCAGCGGCGGCATGGCCGTTGAGGTCGTTCAGGGTGGCGCCACCCTCGAGCTTCTCGAGATAGTTGAAGATCGCTTGCTTGATCAACCAGTGCGGCGTGCGGTCGATGGACTGCGCAGCTGCTTTGAGTCGCTCACGGGTCGGGTCGTCGAGTTTGACCCCAAGGGTGGTCGTCGCCATTTCTTATCCTCGTTATTGGTCACGGATGTGGCCTAAGCTGAAGGCAAGATTAGCCTGTAGGACAATTCGGGTGCAACCGGGTGCAACCCGAAATCTTCGCGGTAAAGGTGCAACTCGTCTGAAGGATGTTTCCTTACAGCCGAAACGGTCTTTTTTGCTGCTTTTGCTTATGTAAAGCGCTGTGTTTGCTCCGAAAAGGAGCAAAAAAGGGGCTTTATCCGAAAAACCATGGCTGGGTGCAACTTGCAAATGAAAAATGGTTGCACCTCATTCATGTTGTTGCATAGGATTCGCCGCCTGGGTGCAACCGTCGTGCACGGCGGTCGCAAGAGATAAAAACAACGCCAGGGCACAACTCATGGGCAATCCACTAACGATCACCTTCGTGATCTACATTGCGGCAATGGTGCTGATCGGCTTCGCCGCCTATCGCTCCACCAAGAACCTTTCCGACTATATTCTCGGCGGCCGTAGTCTCGGCAGCGTGGTTACCGCGCTTTCCGCCGGCGCATCGGACATGAGCGGCTGGCTGTTGATGGGCCTGCCGGGCGCCATCTACTTTGCGGGCCTTTCCGAGGCCTGGATCGCCATCGGCCTGACCGTCGGCGCCTACCTGAACTGGCTGTTCGTCGCCGGCCGTCTGCGTGTGCAGACTGAGCACAACGGTGATGCCCTGACCCTGCCGGACTACTTCTCCAGCCGCTTCGAAGACCAGACCGGCCTGCTGCGGATCATCTCGGCGATCGTCATCCTGGTGTTCTTCACCATCTACTGCGCTTCCGGCATCGTTGCCGGCGCCCGTCTGTTCGAAAGCACCTTCGGCATGTCCTACGAGACCGCCCTGTGGGCCGGTGCCGCCGCGACCATCGCCTACACCTTCATCGGTGGTTTCCTGGCCGTAAGCTGGACCGATACCGTGCAGGCTTCGCTGATGATCTTCGCGCTGATCCTTACCCCGGTGATCGTGCTGATTTCCACTGGCGGTTTCGACCAGACATTCGCTGCCATCGACGCGGTGAACCCGGCGCACTTCGACATGTTCAAGGGCGCGACCTTCATCGGCATCATCTCGCTGATGGGCTGGGGTCTTGGCTACTTCGGGCAGCCGCACATCCTGGCGCGCTTCATGGCCGCCGACTCGGTGAAGTCGATCGCCAACGCCCGTCGCATTTCCATGACCTGGATGATCCTGTGCCTGGCCGGTACCTGCGCAGTGGGCTTCTTCGGCATCGCCTACTTCTCGGCGCATCCTGACCTGGCAGGTCCGGTCACCGAGAACCACGAGCGCGTGTTCATCGAACTGGCCAAGATCCTGTTCAACCCTTGGGTTGCCGGTATCCTGCTGTCGGCCATCCTGGCCGCTGTGATGAGTACCTTGAGCTGCCAGTTGCTGGTGTGCTCCAGCGCCCTGACCGAGGACTTCTACAAGGCCTTCCTGCGCAAGAACGCTTCGCAGCAGGAATTGGTCTGGGTCGGTCGCCTGATGGTCCTGGCTGTCGCGCTTATCGCCATTGCGATGGCCTCCAATCCGGAAAACCGAGTGCTGGGCCTGGTGGCCTATGCCTGGGCCGGCTTTGGTGCCGCCTTCGGTCCGGTGGTGTTGATCTCGGTGCTGTGGAAGGGCATGACCCGCAATGGCGCCCTGGCCGGTATCGTGGTCGGCGCGCTGACCGTGATCCTGTGGAAAAACTACGTGGACATGGGCCTGTACGAGATCATCCCGGGCTTCCTGTTCGCCAGCATCGCCATCTTCGTGGTGAGCAAGCTGGGCAGCCCGTCGAACAGCATGGTTTCGCGTTTTGAAACTGCTGACGCGGCGTATCACGCTGACAAATAACGCCTGCTGAATCGGCGTTGTCCCTATCGCGGGGCAAGCCCGCTCCCATGTGTCCTCGGGCATTTGTGGGAGTGGGCTTGCCCCGCGATGCTTTTTGCCGGCTGCAAGGCAAGGTAAACTTGTTGCCCCCGCAGGAGTCCTCATGAACTATCGTCACGCCTTCCACGCCGGCAACCACGCCGACGTCCTCAAGCACATCGTGCTCACCCGCCTCATCGCCCTGATGTCGCGCAAGGAACAGCCATTCGCCTACATCGACACCCACGCTGGCCTGGGTCTCTACGACTTGCAGGGCGACCAGGCGAGCCGTACCGGTGAGTACCTCGAGGGCGTGGCCCGCCTGTGGAATCGTGACGACCTGCCGGAAGCGGCCGCCGACTACCTGCGCATCATCAAGCGCCTGAACCCGGATGGCGAGCTGCGCTTCTACCCGGGCTCGCCCGAGCTGGCGCGTCGTTTGATGCGTCAGCAGGACCGCGCCCTGCTCAACGAGAAGCACCCTGAAGATGGGGCGCTGCTCAAGGAGAACATGAAGAAGGATCCGCGGGTCACCGTTCACCTGGGCGAAGGCTGGCACATCCCGCGGGCGCTTCTGCCGGTGCAGGAAAAGCGCGCCATCATGCTGATCGACCCGCCGTTCGAGCAGGCCGACGAGCTCAAGCGCTGCACCGTGGCCATGAAAGAGGCGATCGGTCGCATGCGCCAGACCGTCGCGGCGATCTGGTATCCGATCAAGGACCAGCGCTCGTTGACCCGTTTCTATCAAGACCTGACCAGCACCGGCGCGCCGAAGCTGCTGCGGGTCGAGCTGTACGTGCACCACCAGGATAGCCCGCAGGGCCTGAACGGCTCGGGCCTGGCCATCGCCAACCCGCCGTGGGGCCTGGAGGACGAGCTCAAGACGCTGCTGCCGTGGCTGGCCAAGGAGCTGGCGCAGACCGCTGGCAGCTTGCGCATGGACTGGCTGATCGCCGAATAGCCTAACGGCATGTGACCCTCGTGGGAGCGGGCTTGCCCCGCGATGGCGCCGGTGGATCCGCCGCTATCGCGGGGCAAGCCCGCTCCCACGCGAGTGCATCGCGCCTGACCATCTTTGCGTTATAATCCCGCCCTTTAGCCGCCATCCGCCCGAATGGCCGTTGGCGCACTTCATACCGATTTGAGAGGCTAGACCCTTGGCACTGACGATTCTTGGCCTGTCCGGCGCCCTTAGCCATGACCCTTCCGCGGCCCTGTACATCGACGGCAAGCTGATTGCCGCCGCCGAAGAAGAGCGCTTCGTGCGTGACAAGCATGCGAAGAACCGCATGCCCTACGAGTCGGCGAAGTTCTGCCTGGAGCAGGCCGGCATCAAGCCGTCTGACGTCGACGTGGTGGCCATTCCGTTCGCCCCTATCAGCCTGTTCGGCAAGGCCCGCTGGCACTACGCCAAGCGCTACTGGTACGCCCCGGACCGCGCCCTCGATGCGCTGCTGATGGGTAACCGCCGCTACAAGCGCTACCGCAAGAAGATCGTCTGGTGCCTGGAGCAGCTGGGCTTCGATCCGAAGAAGATCAAGATCGAGCCGGTCGAGCACCACCTGGCCCATGCCTCCAGCGCCTACCACTGCTCGGGTTTCAAAGAGAAAACCGCGATCCTCGGCATCGACGGCAAGGGCGAGTACGCCACCACCTTCTTTGGCTATGGCGAAAACGGCAAGATCCACAAGATCAAGGAATTCTTCGATCCGGACTCGCTGGGCGGCCTGTATGGCGCGATCACCGAGTTCCTCGGCTTCGAGATGCTCGATGGCGAGTTCAAGGTCATGGGCATGGCGCCATACGGCGATGCCAGCAAGTACGACTTCTCGCGCCTGGCCAGTTTCGAAAACGGCGAGCTGGTGATCAACACCGAATACGCCAACGTCATCGGCCTGCGCCGCTATAAAGAGAAGGGCAAGGGCTTCTACTTCTCGCCCAAGCTGATCGAGTGGCTGGGTCCGAAACGCGAAGGCGACATCGCCGACGAGCCTTACATCCACTACGCCGCCAGCATGCAGGCGCTGTTCGAGAAGCTCGCCCTGCAGATGATCGACCATTACCTGGGCGACACGCTGAAAGAGACCGGCAAGCTGGCCTTCGCCGGCGGCTGCGCGCTGAACGTCAAGCTGAACCAGAAGATCATCGCCCGTGATGATGTAAAGGAGCTGTTCGTCCAGCCGGCCTCCGGCGACGCCGGTACCGCCGTTGGCGCCGCGGCCTATGTTTCCCATGCCCGTGGCGTGCCGGTCGAGAAGATGGAACACGTCTACCTGGGCCCTGCGTATTCTAATGAAGACGTGATCGCCGCCTGTGCCCGTCACCCGAGCCAGCCGAAATGGCGCAAGCTGGAGAACATGCCGGAGCAGATCGCCAAGATCATGGTCGATGGCAACCCGGTGGCCTGGTTCCAGGGCCGCATGGAGTTCGGTCCGCGTGCGCTGGGTGGTCGTTCGATCATAGGCTGCCCGAGCGTGGAAGGCGTTGCCGACCGCATCAACCACCAGATCAAGTTCCGCGAGCGCTGGAGACCTTTCTGCCCGTCGATGCTCGATACTGTCGCGCCGCAGATGATCAAGATCGATCACCCCGCGCCGTTCATGACCTTCACCTTCGAAGTCGCCGAGGAGTGGAAGACCCGCGTGCCGGAAGTCGTCCACGAGGACGGCACTTCGCGCGCCCAGGTGCTCAAGCGTGAGTACAACCCGCGCTACTACGACATGATGAAGGCGCTGGAAGACCTGACCGGCAACGGCGTGTCGTTGAACACCTCGCTGAACCGCCGCGGCGAACCCATGATCTGCTCGCCGACCGACGCCCTGAACATGTTCTTCGGCTCGGACCTGCAGTACCTGATCATGGAAGACATCCTGGTGGTCAAGGAAGGCGCCGCGCCGTATGACCAGCCGCTCTGAACCGCGCATCCTGCAGTTCTGCCATGGTTATGACGGGCCGTTCCTCGATTGTGCCCGTCAATACGCCAGCCTGTTCCAAGGCAGCGGCTACAAGGTCACTACCGTGTTCCTCACCGGGGCAGCGGACGCGCAGGTCGCGGCTGGCTGTGCCTCGGACGAGGTGCTGTTTCTCGAGTTCAGTTCCAAGGCCGTGCGCGGCCTGAAGCTGGGCGCGATCCGCGCGCTGCGCAAGATCGCCGCGCAGCGCAATTTCAGCTTTTGCATCGCCCACCGCTTCAAGCCGATCTATGTCGCGCTGCTCGGGACCGGCCTGCCGGTGATCGGTGTGCACCATGCCTTCGGCGACTATGAGCGCAAAGGGCGGCGGCTGTTCGCCAACCTGTTCCGCAAGCGCCTTAGCCTGCTCGGTGTGTCGGACGCGGTGCGTGACGACATGCGTCGCTGCTTGGGCCAGTGGCCGGCCGAGCGTATTCAGACCCTGTACAACCGCATCGACGTCGAGGCACTGCAGGCCAGCCTGGTGCCGCGTGACGAGGCGCGCCGTGCCCTGGGACTGGATGAGCGGGCCTGGGTGGTCGGCAACGTCGGACGCCTGCATCCGGACAAGGACCAGGCCACGCTGCTGCGCGGTTTTGCCGAAGCCTTGCCGGGGCTGCCGACCGGTGCGCGCCTGGCGATTCTGGGCAAGGGGCGTCTCGAGGCGAAACTCAAGGCCCTGGCCGCTGAGCTGGGCATCACCGACCAGGTCGACTTCCTCGGCCAGGTCCCGGATGCCCGCCGTTACTTCCGCGCTTTCGACGTGTTCGCCCTGAGCTCCGACCATGAGCCGTTCGGCATGGTACTGCTCGAAGCCATGGTCGCTGGCGTGCCGGTGCTGGCCACCGCCTGTGGCGGCGCCCGGGAAGTGGTCGAGGGTGTGGGTGTGCTGTTCCCGCTGGGCGATGCCGCGCAGCTGGCCCAGGGCCTGAAGCACATGGCCGGCCTGGATGCGCAGCAGCGCGAGGCATGCGCCGGGCATATGCTGCAGCGTCTGCAGCAGCGCTTCAGCGACCAGGCGGTGCGGGATGCCTTCTGGAAACTGCCGCAAGTCCGCGCGCTGAAGGCGGAGGCTTGATGCTCAATCATCTCAAGGCCTGGCGCGAACGCGGCTGGCAAGTGATCGACGTGGCCGCGTACAGCGACGCCTGGCAGCGTTATGGCGGCAGTGTCGCCACGCACCCGTTGGTGATCGAGCAACTGGCGGACCTGGCCGGGATCCCGGTGCGTTACCTGGGCTGGTTCCAGGGCGCCGAGCTCAAGGCCGCGCTGCCGACCTGGGGGCGCCACCTGGCGCTGTCCAAGGACGTGCTCAAGCGCGAAGGCAAGAAAGGCCTGTTCGACCTGGGCAATGCCGAGATCATCCTGCCGGCCGCCGCCGATGCCGGGGCGCCGCTGCGCCACGCCGGTCGCTACCTGTCGGAGTTGAACCAGGGGCGTTTCGCCGGCTTGAAGGCACAACCCGAGCAGTTGGCCATGGCACGTCCCCACGAGGACCTGTCGAAGAAGTTCCGCTACAACCAGCGTCGTGAGCTGCGCTTGCTGGAAGAGGCGGGCGGTCAGGTGCGACCGATCAGCGATTTCACTGCAGCCGAGGTCGCCGCGATGTACTGTGAATTGTTCCAGCGTCGCTGGGGCTTCCCGGCCACCGGCGCGGCCCGCATGGCCGAGGTGGTCGAGCGCTTGCGCGAGCTGCTGGTCGGTTCGGTGCTGTTCCTCGACGGGTCGCCCATCGCCATTCAACTGGTGTATCGCGTCGAGGCGCCGCAATGGATCAGCGTCGAATATGTAAACGGCGGTGTCGATCCAGAGACCAAGGCCTTCAGCCCTGGGAGCGTATTGAGCTTCCTCAACACCCAGTCTGCCTGGGAGCAAGCCACGGCCCGCGGCAAGGCATTGCGGTTCTCGTTCGGTCGTGCGGACCGTGAGTACAAGGACCGTTGGTGCAACCCTGTACCGGTGTTCCAGTCGTGAGCCGCAAGCAGCAGTTGCTCAAGCGCCACCGGCGCAACAAGCGCCTGGTGCTGCTGGTGGGCCTGGTGCTGCTGGTTGCGTTGGGCGTGTTGGGTGTGTGGTGGTTACCGCTGTTGTTGCTGGCGCTGCTGTGGGGGGCGCACGAGGCCTGGTTCGCCGATCACCTGTTCTACTCGCCGGGCGAAGACTACGCTTACCGTTTTGCCAAGGACACTCGCGAAGTCGCGGCGAGCCTGCGGGGCGATCTGCTGCAGACCGATGTTGCACTGCAAGGTGACGAGACACTGATCCTTGAAATCGGTATTCGGAGCCGTTGGCTCGGGCGTTTCCTTGATCCTCGCGTCGAGCTGCTGGCGGGGGCCGCCAGCGACGTGCAGACGTTCGAGCGTGGCGTCAACGGAGTGCGATTCCTCAATCTGACCGGGTTGGCCGAACCATTGGCGGCCGGCACGTTGCGTCTGCGTGGTCGGCATTGCCGATTGAAAGAGTCAGCGCGCTTGTGGATAACCCCAGCGGTCAAGCTGCGCAACCGCCGAGTGATGGTCATTGCCCCCCATGCCGACGACGCCGAGTTGGCGGCCTATGGGCTCTACAGCCAGGCCGACGAAGCTTGGGTTGTCACCCTGACTGCCGGTGAGATCGAGGCCGAACACTACCAGGCCATGGGCCTGGCCAAGGCTGAGGCGGCCAGGCTGAAGGGCCGCCTGCGCGCCTGGGACAGCATCGCCGTGCCACGTTGGGCAGGCGTGCCGGAGTCGCATTGCGTGCAGCTGGGCTACTTCTGCCTGCAATTGCCAGTCATGCAGGCTGCGCCGGATCTGCCGGTGGGCTCGCGTGAAGCCGACCTGGCCGACATTCGTCCCTTCCGCCGTTTCAATCCGTTCCCGCTGCCGGCCGATGTCGATGGTGCGCCAAGCTGGCACAACCTGCTGGCCGACCTGCGTGCCCTGTTCGAGATGGCCCGGCCCCAGGTGCTGGTGATGCCGCACCCGGTGCTCGATCCGCACCCGGACCACATCTGTGCCCAGGCCGCAGTGCTCGAGGCGCTGCAAGGCCTGGCGTGGCAGCCTGAAACGTTGTTGTGCTACGCCAACCACCTGCATGACAACGACCGCTGGCCGATGGGCGACAGCGGTGATGGCGTCGCCCTGCCGCCGCAGTTGCAAGCCGCCGAAGCCTGGGCACCCTGCAGCCTGGTGCTGGATATCGACACCCAGCGCGACAAGGCCATGGCCCTGGGCATGATGCATGACCTGCAACCTGCCCCCCCCTTCAAGCGTCGCCTGCGCCGTGCGTTGCAACGCTGGCTGGCAGGGCGCCGCCCATCGCCGTACGGAGAGAATGAATTCTTCCGCAAGGCGGTGCGCCGACATGAACTGTTCTGGCGTCGCGACCTGTGAGCGCCCAAGGAAAGCAATGAAAGTCCTATTTCTGGTGCAGAAGGAACAACGGGCGATTCTTGACCGCCTGTACGACGGCGTCGCGGCCAACTGTGACTGCGATCTGCGTTGGCTGAGCGACGAGGACCAGCGCAACCTGCGTCGCTACTTCAAGCGGGAAGTGGACGTCACGCGCTACGACCGTATCGTGTTCTTCCTGCGTTTCAAGCAGGAAATCCGTCAGGTTGCGTTCATTCGCAGCGTTCCCAACCTGGTGATCCTCGAGCACGACGCGTACCAGAACTACATACCCTGCAAATACACCGGCAAGTTCAGCGAGCATTACCGCCAACTGCCTTGGGCCCGAATCATCAGCTCTGGCTACATGGTCAGCGAGCGCCTGCGCCAGGAAGGCTTCGACGCGGTATTCGTGCCCAAGGGCTACGACGAACAACTGTTGGCCGACCAGGGGCGCGAACGCGATATCGAGCTGGCATTCGTCGGCAGCACCAAGAGTGTCGCCTACAGTGGCCGCAAAGCCTTGCTGGATGAGTTGGGGCAGGTGGAGAATCTGGTGGTCACCCGTACCAAGTCAGGCGAGGACTATTGCAATACCCTCAACCGTATCCGTTTTTTCGTCAGTGCCGACGTCGGTATGGGCGAGTACATGATCAAGAACTTCGAGGCGATGGCCTGCGGTTGCGTCTTGTTCGCCTACGACCAGGGCGAAGCGGAGAACCGCGCACTGGGGCTCGAGGACATGCGCAACGTGGTGTTGTATGACAGCATCCCGACGTTGCAGGCCAAACTGCGTCAGTTACGCGAGGATCCTGCGCTGGCGGCGTTCATCGCTACGAATGGGCGTGAACTGGCCACTTCGCGCTTCAGTTTTGCCGCTGTGGGCCGAAGCATTGTCGAGCACATGGTGCCTGCACTGCGAGCGCATCCGCCGCTGACCGGCTGGCAGCGCTTGCGTTTGTGGCTCGGATTCTGACCTGGTTCGAGCAAGATTTCGCGGATCAGCAAAACGGCTGGCTTCAAGGCCCACCGAATCATCAAAGGGGCGTTACGCCGTTGAATATCCTCAATGTGATGTGGTCGGGTGGTTCGCCCTTCGCTTCCATCCACAGTGTGCACCGGCAGGTGCTGGCGCATGCCCCGAGTGGTGCGCAGGTGACCAACTGGCTTCTGCTCGGAGAGGGTTTGTGCAGCGGCGTGGGTCAGACGCGCAGCTGGCATTTGTCGCCACGCGTGCTCAAGGGGCGGCTAGCGCACCGACTGTTACTGTCCTGGGTGAAGTGGCGTCTGCGTCGCGCGTTGAAGGTGGTGGTTCCCGATGTGCTGTTGCTGGACGGACTGGGCGTTGCCCGGCTGCTGCTGCCATTGTTGCGACGGCTTCCAGACGTGCAGGTTGCCGTCCTGTTCCACGGTACGACACGCCTGACCCGACGCGATGTAGCCCTGTTCCGGCAGTTTCCTGTAGAGCGCCTGACGGTCGCCGCTGTCTCCACGACATTGGCGCTTTCGCTGGCCCAGGGGTTGGGGCGTTCGGTGCAAAGCTTGCGTGTGGCGCTGAATCCTCGGGCCTTCACCGATCATTCGCTGGATCGGGAGCAGGCCAGGCAGGCCTTGTCGTTGATGGAGGACGGTCTTGTGCTGGGGGCGGTGGGTCGCCTGGTCGAGAGTAAAGGTTTCGAGATGTTGATCGAAGCGTTCGCCAGGACGCGCGCAGTGCAGCACGGCGCTCGCCTGGTCATACTCGGCGATGGACCGTTGCGTGGGCAGCTGGAAGCGCAGGCCAGATCGCTCGGCGTGGGTGATCGTGTCCGGTTCTATGGCCACCGTGAAGATTCGATACGACTGTACCCGGCCTTCGACTGGTTGCTGCTGCCCTCCCGCTCGGAAGGCCTCGGGCTGGTGCTGCAGGAGGCCGTGCTTTCCAAGGTGCCGGTCGTCTGCAGTGACCTGCCGGTTTTTCGAGAGCAGTTGGCTGATGCGGGCCGCTACCTGCCGACGGACGATCCGTATGCCTGGGCTGACGTCATTGACGATTGCGCCTTTCAGGATGCCGGGGCCAAGGCTTCGGAGCAGTGGCAGGCCTTGGCGCCGGAGCAGGGATGGCAAGCGTTCCGGTCCGGTTCGGCCAGCCTGTTGGCGCGCTGAGTGTCAGCGCGCCGCCAGGGCCGCCTGGAACTGATCGAGGGGAAACTCTCGGGCGAGGGGTTCTCGCTCGATGTAGCGAACCATGTGCTGTACGTTGCGTTGCACCATTCGGGAAGAGAGCGGGGCGCGCAGGAAGCGCATGTCGGCCACGTCGATCAAGCCCAGCAGGCCTTCGGGGGTCTCGACCACGTTGCCCAGATGCAGCGAGCGGAAGTAGATCCCCGCGTGATGCAGTCGCCGAATAAGCTCGACGAGGCGCGGCAATTGCCGGTCCCAGCTGAAGTCGGCCTGGCGCGACAGTTGCAGCAGAGTCTCGCCCGGCAGCGGTCGATAGAGCACTGCCGTGCGGCCCGGGAGCGGCAGCTTGTGGTGGCTGATCACTTCCAGGGTCGGGAAACCGGCCTGGCTCAGGCGCATGGCGTTGTCGATGAAGCGCTGCGAGTAGGGGCGTAGCAGTGCAGATGAAATCAGACGCTTGCGACGAAACACCTTGAGGATATTTCCATCCCCAAGCAGGTAGACTTTGGCGCCGTGGCTATCTGCCTCAAGCACCTTGGCGCCGAGAGTCAATCGATCGAAGTCGACCTGGGAGAGCCGGGAACATTGCATGTATTCGAGCCTTGTCTTCATGGCAGGCAAAATGACCGGCAATAATGCCGAAAAAAATCTGCCAGCACCATGACGGTGTTTTTACGTTTCATCGGGGGAAAGGAATGTTGTATGAGAAGGGCTGGGCAAAGGCCTGGCTGGGGTTGGGTTTTGTCTGGTTTCTGGCGGCGGTGGCATTGGCGCCAACCAACAAGTTGTACCAGCAGGGCATGATCCTGTTCCTGTGGCTGCCGACCTTGGGGTTGGCATGGTCCGCCAGGCACGTATTCCTTCAGGCCTGGCGCCGGCAGCCAGCCTTGTGGATCGCAACCGCCGTATTGCTGGCCTGGAGCGCCGTGACCCTGATGTGGTCTAGTGCAGAAGACGGTCTGCGTGAAGGCAAACGGTTATTATACATCCTGTTGTTCCTCATGGCTTTTCCGCTCATGGCCCAAATGGGTATCGCGCGTTGCTGGCGACTGTTGCAACTGGGTGGTGGGCTGCTGGCCATAGCTGCCTTGATATCGATCGTGCGCTTCTATGGTATGTCTGGCCAGTCGTGGGTGGAGCGCCTGGCCGGTATAGGCGAGATCTCCCATCCGATTCTGGGTGCCTACGTCATTGCCGCCGCCATCCTGTGGATTCTGTATGCCTGCCCGCGTCATCGTGGCCTGCAACTGGCCTGGACGCTCGCGCTGGCGTGTCTGGGAGCGTTCGTGATTCTGAGCCAGAGCCGCGGCGCGGCATTTGCGTTGGTCGTGACGGTCATACTGGGTGTTTTATGGCACCGTGATCGTGCAAGTGGGCTGTTCGCGCTCCTTGCCGCCTTGGCCACGGGGGCGGCGTTTTACCAGATGTACGACCTGATCATGGCGCGAGGTTCGTCCTACCGACCAGAGATTTTCATGTCCGCCGTACACATGATCGGTGAGCATCCCCTTACTGGACTGGGGTTGGGGGCCTACTATCGAGTGGAGGCGCTCGGAGAGATGTTCGAGCACACGCACAACATGTTCACCCATGTCGCCGTGGAGCTTGGCTTGCCAGGGATGCTGCTGTGGGTGGCAATCTGGCTTTTCACTCTGGGCGAGATCGTACGAGCCCGCCATACGGTATTCGGCAAGGCGCTGCTTGGCCTCTGGGTGTTTTCCACCCTGGCCATGCAATTCGATGCCGCCAGCCTGACCGCCACGCCACGGGCCGAATGGTTCATCAGCTGGCTGCCAGTAGGCCTGGCAATGTTGTTGCCGTGGGCAGATGACCAGAAACGACGCTGTGGTAAAATCGCCGGTTCAATCTGAACAGCGAGCTCGATGATGGCCGAAACACCGCTACCGGTGGAGAACACCTCCAGCCTGAAGATCTACTTCAGGCTGCTGAGGTACGTGAAACCCTACATCGGCATCTTCCTGCTGAGTATCGTCGGGTTTGTGATCTTCGCTTCGACCCAGCCGATGCTGGCCGGGATCCTCAAGTACTTCGTCGACGGCCTGAGCAATCCCCAGGCCGTCCTGTTCCCCAACGTGGCCTACCTGCGCGACCTGCAACTGCTGCAGGCCGTGCCGCTGCTGATCATCCTGATCGCAGCCTGGCAGGGCCTGGGGTCGTTCCTAGGCAACTACTTCCTGGCCAAGGTATCGCTTTGCCTGGTGCACGACCTGCGCGTGGAGCTGTTCAACAAGCTGCTGGTACTGCCCAACCGCTATTTCGACAACCACAACTCCGGCCACCTGATTTCGCGCATCACCTTCAACGTGACGATGGTCACCGGCGCTGCGACCGACGCGATCAAGGTGGTGATCCGTGAAGGCCTGACGGTGGTCTTCCTGTTCGCCTACCTGCTGTGGATGAACTGGCAACTCACGCTGGTCATGGTCGCAATCCTGCCGGTGATCGCCGTGATGGTGAGCACTGCCAGCAAAAAATTCCGCAAGCAGAGCAAGAAGATCCAGGTGGCCATGGGTGACGTCACCCATGTTGCCTCCGAGACCATCCAGGGCTATCGGGTGGTGCGCAGTTTCGGCGGCGAACGTTACGAGGAGCAGCGCTTCAGCGCCGCCAGCCAGGGCAACACCGACAAGCAGTTGCGCATGACCAAGACCGGCGCGCTCTACACGCCGCTGCTGCAACTGGTGATTTACAGCGCCATGGCTGCGCTGATGTTCCTGGTCCTGTTCCTGCGTGGGGACGCATCGGCTGGCGACCTGGTTGCCTACATCACGGCCGCGGGGCTGCTGCCCAAGCCGATCCGTCAGCTTTCGGAGGTCAGTTCGACCATCCAGAAAGGCCTGGCCGGTGCCGAGAGCATCTTCGAGCAATTGGATGAAGCCCCTGAGGTGGATACCGGTACCGTTGAGAAGGCGCGTGTGCAGGGCCGTCTGGAAGTGCGCAATCTGAGCTTCACCTACCCAGGTACCGAGCGTCAGGTGCTCAGCGACATTAGCTTCACTGCCGAACCTGGCCAGATGATTGCCCTGGTCGGTCGTTCCGGCAGCGGCAAGTCGACCCTCGCTGCGCTTATTCCGCGTTTCTATCACCACAGCGAAGGGCAGATTCTGCTCGATGGCGTGGAAATCGAGGAGTATCGCCTGCGCAACCTGCGTCGACATGTATCCCAGGTCACCCAGCATGTCACGCTGTTCAATGACACCGTGGCCAACAACATCGCCTATGGCGACCTGGCTGGTGCACCGCGTGCCGATATCGAGGCCGCGGCCGCCGATGCCTATGCCAAGGAGTTCGTCGACCAGTTGCCGAAAGGTTTCGACACTGAGGTCGGCGAGAACGGTGTGCTCCTGTCAGGCGGTCAGCGTCAGCGCCTGGCGATAGCCCGTGCACTGCTGAAGAATGCGCCGTTGCTGATTCTGGATGAAGCGACCTCGGCGCTGGATACCGAGTCCGAACGGCATATCCAGGCAGCCCTGGACCATGTCATGCAGGGGCGCACGACACTGGTGATCGCCCACCGGTTGTCGACCATCGAGAAGGCCGACATGATCCTGGTGATGGAGCAGGGGCGTCTGGTGGAGCGTGGTACTCATGCCGAGCTGCTTGAGGCCAATGGCTACTATGCCCGTCTGCATGCCATGGGCCTGGATGCGCCGGAAAACGTCGATATCACCTAAATCCAAGCATCGGGGCCGGCACGGCCCCGATTGTCACTGCAGTTGTCCACAGCGAAGGTGGCGGTAAAGCCATCCACGACCCTGTGCTAATATCCTGCCCCTGTTCACTTTTCCAAAAATGGGTTGCCCATGAAGTTGTCCATGCCGCGTTTCGATCAAGCCCCGGTACTGGTGGTCGGCGATGTCATGCTTGACCGCTACTGGCATGGCGGTACTTCGCGTATTTCGCCTGAAGCGCCGGTGCCGGTGGTCAAGGTCGATCAGATCGAGGATCGCCCCGGCGGCGCGGCCAACGTGGCCTTGAACATCGCTGCCCTCGGCGCGCCCGCTTCTCTGGTCGGCGTCACCGGCCAGGACGAGGCTGCCGACAGCCTTGCCAACAGCCTGCATGCCGCCGGTGTGCGCTCGATCTTCCAGCGCATCGCCCACCAGCCGACCATCGTCAAGCTGCGGGTGATGAGCCGTCACCAGCAACTGCTGCGCATCGACTTTGAAGAGCCGTTCGCTACCGACCCGCTGTCGCTGGGCGCGGAGGTCGATGCCCTGCTTGAAGGCGTCAAGGTGCTGGTGCTGTCCGACTACGGCAAGGGCGCGCTGCAGAACCATCAGGCGCTGATCCAGGCCGCGCGCGGCAAGGGCATTCCGGTACTGGCCGACCCCAAGGGCAAGGATTTCTCGATCTACCGCGGTGCCAGCCTGATCACCCCGAACCTCAGCGAGTTCGAGACCATCGTTGGCCGTTGCGCCGATGAATCCGAGCTGGTCGGCAAAGGCCTGAAGCTGCTCGACGAATTGGATCTGGGCGCGCTGCTGGTGACCCGTGGCGAGCATGGCATGACCCTGCTGCGCACCGGCCACCCGGCCCTGCACCTGCCGGCCCGTGCCCGTGAGGTGTTCGATGTCACCGGTGCCGGCGATACGGTGATTTCCACCCTCGCCGCCGCCATTGCCGCGGGTGAAGACCTGCCGCATGCCGTCGCCCTGGCCAACCTGGCCGCCGGCATCGTGGTCGGCAAGTTGGGTACCGCCGCCATCAGCGCGCCTGAGCTGCGTCGCGCCATCCAGCGTGAAGAGGGCTCGGAGCGGGGCGTGCTGGGCCTGGAGCAGCTGCTGCTGGCCATCGACGATGCCCGTGCGCACAACGAGAAGATCGTCTTCACCAACGGCTGCTTCGATATCCTCCACGCCGGTCACGTGACCTACCTGGAACAGGCACGCGCCCAGGGCGACCGGCTGATCGTCGCCATCAACGACGATGCCTCGGTCAGCCGCTTGAAGGGCCCGGGCCGGCCGATCAACAGCGTTGACCGACGTATGGCCGTGCTGGCGGGCCTCGGTGCGGTGGATTGGGTCATCAGCTTCCCCGAGGACACGCCGGAGAACCTGCTGCGCCAGGTCAAGCCAGATGTGCTGGTCAAGGGCGGTGACTACGGTATCGACCAAGTGGTCGGCGCCGATATCGTCAAGGCCTACGGCGGCACGGTGAAGGTGCTGGGCCTGGTGGAAAACAGCTCGACCACGGCGATCGTCGAGAAGATCCGCAAGCACTGATAGGCTGCAAGTCGCGGGGTAAACCCGCTCCCACGAAACGCTGGGAGCGGGCTTGCCCCGTGTTCATTTATGCAGCGAGGTCCGCGCCCGGGCCAGCAGTTCCCGAGCCTTGTCCCCGAACCGTTCCAGGTGCGACACCGGCGCGGGCTTGCTTTCGACCAGCCCCTGCTGCTTCAGCCAATCCTTCCAGCGCACCCGCTCATCCCGCACCACCCAGCCATCCTGACGGGCGAAGCTCTCTGCCAGCCACAGTCCGCGCGTGCCCGCGGGTGTCAGTTGGTCCTTCTTCAAGGTGTACAGCTCGGCCACGGGCTGGCCGTCCTTGAGCGGCATCAGGTAGAGATCCGGCCGCTTGCGATTGAGCCTGGCCACCAGTTGATCGCCCTCCAGGCGCTCGTCGACATGAAACAGGCTCAGCGATTTGGCCTCCTTGGGCACTTGCAGGCGCAAGTCGTAGATCAGCTGCAACGACGCCGTGGGCAGATGAACATAGGCGCGTGGCCGCTCCAGCAACATCAGGTTGGCGCAATGCACCGGGCGGGCAGCGCCCGACTCGGGCGACAGCACGAACGGCAGCGCCTCACGGTAGTGCAGGGCAGCGGCATAGGGCGCTGGCAGCCAGGTGTCGTTGAAGCGTCCGCCCAGCCAGCCTTCGGGGGTTTCCAGCAGACATTCCTCGGCCACTTCCTGGATCGCTGTGTGCAGCGGCAGGTTCAGCTCGTGGGCCGGGACGTAGCCGGAAATCAGTTTGAGCACTACATCGCCACGGTCCTGTCGGCGCTGGCGGACCAGCACCCAGTAGTCGCGGCCCTGCCAGTGCAGGGTCAGTCGCACCGACACGCCGAGGTTGGCCAGTTCTGCCACGAAGTGTTCGGGGTCGGCGACCTGGATGGCCTTGCGCCGCTGCAGGGTCTGGGCGAAATTCAGCGGCATGCCGATACTCTGGTAGGTCAGGCCTTCGGGCGTGGCCTCGACGTGCAGCGGCAGGGTCTTGAAGTTGCTCGGATTCTTGCGGATCAGCGTACGCGGCACGAGGCTCCTCCTTGCGTTGGGCCCCCGCCTGGACGGCTCAGGGCCGGCCCAGGATGCGGGCGACGGTGGCCACGTTATGGGCCAGGTGCACCGGGTTGATGGTGCCGACGATGGCACTGCTCACGCCCGGGTGGGCGAACAGCAGCTCGAAACTGGCCTGCACCGGATCGACCCCGGGCGCCAGGCAGATATGCCCGCTGGCCAGGGCTTTCTTCACCAGGATGGCCTTGCCGTGCTCGGCAGCGTAGTCCAGCACGGGCCGCTCCGCCTGCTCGTTGAGGTTGTAGGTGACCATGGCGCAATCTCCTTGCTCCAACGCCTTCAGGCCGCCGGCGACGGTCTTGCCAGACAAACCATAGCCCAGGATCTTGCCTTCCTGCTTGAGTGCGGCGAGGGCTTCGTACACGCCCTCTCGCTCGAGGATCGCCAGGTCGTTGCCGTCGGAATGCACCAGCACCAGCTCGATGCGGTCGGTTTCCAGGCGCTGGAGGCTGCGTTCGACCGAGCGGCGGGTGTGGGCGGCGCTGAAATCGAAGTGCGACTGGCCGGCCTCGAACTCTTCGCCGACCTTGCTGACGATCACCCAGTGGTCACGCTGGCCGCGCAGCAATGGGCCAAGGCGTTCCTCGCTGCGGCCGTAGGCCGGTGCGGTGTCGATCAGGTTGATGCCCAGTTCGCGGGCCTGGGCGAGCAGCAGGCGGGCGGTTTCGTCATCAGGGATGGTGAAGCCGTTGGGGTACTTCACGCCCTGGTCGCGGCCAAGCTTGACCGTGCCCAGGCCCAGCGGCGACACCCGCAGGCCGGTGCTGCCCAGGGGGCGGTGATGATCGTGCAGGGTCGGCAGGCTCATGGCAGCAGTTGCTCCCAGGCAGGCAGCGCCAGCGGTGGGCGAGGCAGGTTGGCGAGGTCCGGCTGGTTCTTCGGGTGGATGCCGTCACGTTCAAAGCTGGCCAGCACACGATCAGCGAAGTCCGGCGCCAAGGCCAGCTTGGTCGGCCAGCCGACCAGCAGGCGCTGCTGGTCGGCGAGGAAGGCGTTGTCCGGGCGTACCAGGCCCGATTGCGCCGGCTCGGCGCGGTCGACGCGCAGGGTGGCCCAGCGCACCTGGGCCTGGTCGATCCAGGGCAGCAGGCTGGCGACTTCCTTTTGCGCCGCGGCGATCTGCGCGGCGGGCTCGCGGGCCACGCCGTCGGCCTCGGCAATGTCGCCACCCAGGTACCACACCCACTGGCCGTCGGCGGCCGGGTGGGTGGTCACGGTGATGCGCGGCTTGGGCCCGCCGCCCAGGCAGTGGGCGTACAGCGGCTTGAGGTTGGGACCCTTGGCCAGGACCATGTGCAGCGGCCGGCGCTGCATGGCCGGTTGGCTCAGCCCCAGGGCGTGCAGCAGTGCTTCGGTGCCGCCACCGGCGCTGAGGACGATACGTTGGGCGCGGATCTCGCGGCCGTCGACCACCAGCCCGGCCAGGTCACCGCCGTCGCGCAGCGGCTCGACGCGCTCGCCGGCCAGCAGGCTGTCGCCCGCCAGCTGCGCCAGGTTGGCCAGCAGGCTGGGCACGTCGATGACCAGTTCGGCCAGGCGATAGACCTTGCCCTTGAACGCTCGGTCCTGCAGGGCCGGCGGCAGTTGCTCGCCCTTGACCTGGTCGACCCGGCCACGCACGGCCTTGCTGGCGAAGAAACTGGTGAGGTTGCCGGCCAGGGTGCCGGGGGACCACAGGTAATGGGCATCGGAAAGCAGGCGGGTAGCGGACAGGTCCAGCTCGCCGTTGCCGGCCAGCGCTTCGCGCCAGCGCCTCGGCATGTCGGCGATGGCCTCGGAGGCGCCGCTGAGGGCGCCGTGCAGGGCGTATTTGGTGCCGCCGTGGATGATGCCTTGCGACTTGATGGTCTGCTCGCCACCCAGGCTGGCGCGCTCCACCAGCACCGTCGAATAGCCCAGGCGGCGCAGCCGGGCATTGAGCCAGAGGCCTGCGACCCCGGCGCCGACGATCAGCACGTCAGTGGTAATGGCGGATGGCATGCGGGCACCTCGAAAACTGGGACAGGTGCGCAGTATACAGTTCACATGGGAACAGTGTTCCCCGTGGATCAATGCCCGGCGGTATTGGAGAACACCTGGATCACCACTACCCCGCCGACGATCATGGCCATGCCCAGCATCGCCGGCACATCCAGTTTCTGTCCGTAGATCAGCAACGCCGCGATGCTGATCAGCACGATGCCCAGCCCCGACCAGATCGCATAGGCGATGCCCACCGGAATGCTGCGCACCACCAGGGTCAGCATCCAGAACGCCACGCCGTAACCGCAGACCATCAGCAGCAACGGCAGCGGCGTGTTCAGCCCCTTGACCGCTTTCATGGAGGCGGTGGCGATGACTTCGGCGCAGATGGCGATGGCGAGATAGGTGTAGGCGTTCATGGTGCGGGTCCTCCGTTGCTGGATGGCATTCTAGGGAATCCCTGGATGCGGTAAAGTCATTACCTATCTACTTTGGAGATAGGTTGGTCATGACAGAATACTGGAGCCTCGAGCAACTGCGCCTGTTCGTGCGGGCCGCCGAGTTGCGTTCGTTTTCCGCCGTGGCCCGCGAACAGCGCAAGGCCCAGTCGGCGATCAGCAGCGCCATCGCCTTGCTCGAGACGGACCTGGGTGTAACCCTGTTCGAGCGCAGCAGCGGCCGGCTGCCGCGCCTGACCGAAAGCGGCGCCGCGTTGCTGGAGGACGCCCGCGAGCTGTTGCGTCAGTGCGAGCGCCTGGATGGTCGGGCACAGGCCTTGATGCGCGGGCAGGAGGCGTTGTTGCGGGTGGCCCAGGACGAGGCCATGCCCTACCAGCCGGTGATCGACAGCCTCGACGAGTTGGCGGCGCACTACCCCTACCTGGAAGTGCAGCTGGCCAGCGGTGCCCAGGGCGATGTGGCGCGCAAGCTGGTGGAGCGGCGTGCCGACCTGGGGTTGTTCTTCCACCATGAAAGCATTCCCGCCTCGTTGGAGCGGCGCGCCCTGGGCAGCGTCGAGATGGTCACGGTGTGTGCCATCGACCACCCGCTGGCACACTTGGCCAAGGTCAGCCGCCAGCAACTGGCCCGTCATCGCCAGTTGCTGATCACCCCGCAGCAGAGTGGCTACCCTGGCGGCGAGGCGATCAGCCCGCAGGTCTGGCGCGCCGACAGTTTCTACGCCATGGCCGAGTTGCTGATGCGCGGTCTGGGCTGGGCCTGGCTGCCTCGGCATGTGGTGCAGTACCCCACCTACCAGACGCAGATGGTCGAGCTGGACAGCGAGTGGCGCCCGCCAGCGCTGGTAGCGGAGCTGGCCTGGCGGCGCGACGAACCGTTGGGCCCGGCCGCGCAGTGGCTGGCCGAGCGCTTCGCCGTGCACCTGAGGGCGATTGGCTGACAGGCCTTTTCGCGCGGTTCCTAGTAAACTCCGCCGCCATGAACAGAACCCTCTATACCTTGCTGTTTCACCTGGGCCTGCCGCTGGTCGCGCTGCGCCTGTTTCTGCGCGGGCGCAAGGCGCCGGCGTACCGTGCGCGGATCGCCGAGCGTTTCGCCTGCCAGCTGCCGGCGATGCGCCAGGGCGGCATCTGGGTGCATGCGGTCTCGGTGGGCGAGAGCATCGCCGCCGCGCCAATGGTCCGGGCCCTGCTCAAGCAGTACCCGGACCTGCCGATCACGCTTACCTGCATGACCCCGACCGGCTCCGAGCGCATCCGCGCGATGTTCGAGGGTGAGCCACGGGTGCAACACTGCTACCTGCCTTATGATCTGCCGTGGGCGGCCGGGCGGTTCCTCGACCATGTGCGCCCGCGCCTGGGCATCATCATGGAAACCGAGCTGTGGCCGAACCATATCCACCAGTGCGCCAGGCGCGGCATTCCGGTGGCGCTGGCCAATGCCCGGCTGTCCGAGCGCTCCGCCCGTGGCTATGCCCGCTTCGCCGGCCTGACCCGGCCGATGCTCGAGGAGATGAGCCTGATCGCCGTGCAGACCGAAACCGAGGCCGAGCGTTTCCGTACGCTCGGTGCGCGCGACGAATGCGTGCAGGTGACCGGTTCGATCAAGTTCGACCTCAAGGTCGACGATCAATTGCCGCCACGGGCCAGCGCATTGCGTGAACAGTGGGCTGCCCGGCAACGTCCGGTATGGATCGCTGCCAGTACCCATGATGGCGAAGACGCGTTGATTCTCGAGGCTCATCGTGAGCTGCTGAAGGTCCACAGCGATGCGTTGCTGATCCTGGTGCCGCGCCATCCCGAGCGTTTCGCGGCGGTGCATGAACTGTGCGCCGGCCAGTTCACCACAGTGCGCCGCTCGAATGGCGACACGGTCACGGCGCAGACCCAGGTGCTGCTGGGCGACACCATGGGCGAGCTGCTGTTCCTCTATGCCCTGGCCGATATCGCCTTCGTCGGTGGCAGCCTGGTGGCCACCGGCGGTCACAACCCGCTGGAGCCGGCGGCGCTGGCGCTGCCGGTGCTCATGGGGCCGCATGTGTTCAACTTCCTCGAGATCAGCGCGATGCTGCGCGAGGCGGGGGCGTTGCAGCAGGTGGATGACGCCGAAGGGCTGGCCGGGGCGGTGCGTCGGTTGGTCGAGCTGCCACAGGATGCGCGGCGCATGGGCGAGGCGGGCAGGGCGGTGATGCAGGCCAACCAAGGGGCGTTGCAGCGGTTGCTGGATGGGCTGGCTGCGCTAATCCGCTGATCTGTGAGGCGATGCGGTCCCTGTAGGAGCCGCCTTGTGTCGCCAAAGGGGGGCGAAGCGGCCCCGGGATCTGCGCATTACTGCTAGATTGCCGGGGCCGCGGTGCGGCCCTATCGCAACACAAGGCCGCTCCTACAGCGACCGCGAGCTCCCTTGGCTCAAGGCCGGCGTTCGAAGTTCTTCGCCGCCGCCGCCGCCAGGTCCGGTGGCAGGAAATCCTTGTCCGGGTTGTAGTCGGCCTTCAGGTACCGCCCCAGGTCCTGTAGGTCCTGGGGGCTCAGGGTGCCGGCGGCCTGCTTCAGGCGCAGGTTGTCGAGAATGTAGTCATAGCGGCTGTTGTTGTAGTCGCGCACCGAGGTGTACAGCTGACGTTGCGCGTCGAGCACGTCGACGATGTTGCGGGTGCCGACCTGGTAGCCGATCTCGGTGGCTTCCAGCGCGCTCTGGTTGGAGATGATCGACTGCTTGCGCGCCTGCACCTGCTCCACGTCGGTATTCACCGCGCGGTGCAGGTTGCGGGTGTTCTCCACCACCTGGCGACGCAGGCTTTCGCGTTGCTGCTCGCTCTGGGTCAGGCGCGCATAGGCCTCGCGTACCTGAGAACTGGTCAGGCCGCCGCTGTAGATCGGGATGTTCAACTGCAGGCCGACGCTGGTCTGCTCGACATCGCCACCGTAGCGCACCCCGTTCTGCGAGGGGTTGGTGAAACCGAGGTTGTCGTTGTCGCCCTTCTGATACTTGGCCACCGCGTCGAGGGTCGGCGCATGGCCGGCCTTGCGCTGGCGCACGGTCTCTTCGGCGGCCGCCACGGCGTGGTTGGTCGCCAGCAGGTTGAGGTTCTGCCGTCCGGCGGTCTCGACCCAGGCCTTGGCGTCGTTGGGCGTGGGCACCTGCACCGGCAGGGTGTGGACTACGCCCTGGATTGCCGTGTACTGGCGGTTGGTCAGGGTGATCAGGGCCTCGAAGGCATCCTGCACCTGGCGCTCGGCAATGATCCGGTTGGCCCGGGCGGTGTCGTAGCTGGCCTGGGACTGCAGCACGTCGGTCTTGTCCGAGAGGCCGACGTCGAAGCGCTCGTTGGATTGGTCGAGCTGACGCTTGAAGGCCGCTTCTTCGGCCTTGGTCGAGGCCAGGTTGTCCTGGGCGCGCAGCACCGCGAAGTAGTTCTCGGCGCTCTGCAGGATCAGGTTCTGCTCGGTGGCCGACAGTTCCAGGGCGGCCTGTTCGTTGACCGATTCGGCGGCTTGCAGCTGGAACCAGCGGTCGGCGCGGAAGATCGGCTGCGCCAGGGTGGCGCTCCAGGCGTTGCCGCTGCGGTTGGAGGTGACCGACGGTTCGTCGAGCTTGGTGCGGGTGTTCATCATCTCGGCGCCGGCCGAAAGGTTCGGCAGCAATCCGGCGCGGGCCTGGGGCACCACTTCACGGCGGGCACCGTAGTCGGCGCGGGCGGCGGCCAGGTCGGCGTTATTGTCGACCGCTTCCTGGTAGACGCTGACCAGGTCGGTCTTCACCGTCGTGGGCGTATCCACTGCCCAGGCCACTCCGTGGGACGCACAAGACACGGCAATTGCCAGTGAGAGTTTGCGCAGCATAGGGCAATCCTTGATCAAATTTTATTTACTGTACTGTCGGGTATCGGGCGATGCGCCAGTGTAGTGCCGCGCGCCGTCATCAACAATCCGCCACTTGTGCCATTTATCACCCCCGGATTTACCCGCTTGGCTTTGCCGGCCACTCCAGTCTAGACTGCGCATGTTCTTGTCGGGGTGCCTTGAAGCAAAGGCTGAGATCGCAGAGGTGCGGATCCCGTTGAACCTGATCAGGTTAGCGCCTGCGTAGGGAACAAGATTGCTCTCACATCCCGGGAGCCTCTTGTGCCAGGTCCGGGATCGTCACGGCTGCTTGCAGTCCACGGCACCCCATGTCCGGCACTGCACCCGTCAACACGGGTGCGTCCACGCCTTTCAGGTTCACCCCGACATTCCACCGCCTGGAAGCTGTCTGGAGAGCCTGTGATGAGCAAACAAGAAAAAACAATCAGTCTGAGCGAGTCGGCCCAAGTCGACCAACAGTCCGTGCAACCCCTGCCCAATTCGCGCAAGGTGTATGTCGAAGGTTCGCGCCCCGACATCCGCGTGCCCATGCGCGAGATCAGCCTGCACGACACCCCCACCGACTTCGGCGGCGAGAAAAACGCCCCGGTGCTGGTGTATGACACGTCCGGCCCGTACACCGACCCCAATGTCATCATCGACGTGCGCAAGGGCCTGGGCGATGTGCGCTCGGCCTGGATCGACGCCCGTGGCGACACCGAGCGCCTCGATGGCCTGAGCTCGAACTTCGGCCAGCAGCGCCTGAACGACGCGGAGCTTGCCAAGCTGCGCTTCGCCCATGTGCGCAACCCGCGCCGCGCCAAGGCCGGCGCCAACGTCACACAGATGCACTACGCGCGCCAGGGCATCATCACCGCCGAGATGGAATACGTCGCCATCCGCGAGAACATGAAGCTGCAGGAAGCCCGCGCCGCCGGCCTGCTGGACCAGCAGCACGCCGGCCACAGCTTCGGCGCCAGCATCCCGAAGGAAATCACCCCCGAGTTCGTCCGCGAAGAGATCGCCCGCGGCCGCGCGATCATTCCGGCCAACATCAACCACACCGAACTGGAGCCGATGATCATCGGCCGCAACTTCCTGGTGAAGATCAACGGCAACATTGGCAACAGCGCCCTGGGTTCTTCGATCGAGGAAGAAGTGGCCAAGCTGACCTGGGGCATCCGCTGGGGTTCGGACACGGTCATGGACCTGTCCACCGGCAAGCACATTCACGAGACCCGTGAGTGGATCATCCGCAACTCGCCGGTGCCGATCGGTACCGTGCCGATCTACCAGGCCCTGGAGAAGGTCAACGGCGTGGCCGAGGACCTGACCTGGGAGCTGTTCCGCGACACCCTGATCGAACAGGCCGAGCAGGGCGTGGACTACTTCACCATCCATGCCGGCGTCCTGCTGCGCTATGTGCCGCTGACCGCCAAGCGCGTTACCGGCATCGTCAGCCGCGGCGGCTCGATCATGGCCAAGTGGTGCCTGGCGCACCATAAAGAGAACTTCCTGTACACGCACTTCGACGAGATCTGCGAGATCATGAAGGCCTACGACGTCAGCTTCTCGCTGGGTGACGGCCTGCGCCCGGGCTCGATCGCCGATGCCAACGACGCCGCTCAGTTCGGTGAACTGGAAACCCTCGGCGAGCTGACCAAGATCGCCTGGAAGCACGACGTGCAGTGCATGATCGAGGGCCCGGGCCACGTGCCGATGCAGTTGATCAAGGAGAACATGGACAAGCAGCTCGAGTGCTGCGACGAGGCGCCGTTCTACACCCTCGGCCCGCTGACCACCGACATCGCCCCGGGCTACGACCACATCACCTCGGGGATAGGCGCGGCGATGATCGGCTGGTTCGGTTGCGCCATGCTCTGCTACGTCACGCCCAAGGAGCATCTGGGCCTACCGAACAAGGATGACGTGAAGACCGGCATCATCACCTACAAGATCGCCGCCCATGCCGCGGACCTTGCCAAGGGCCACCCGGGCGCGCAGATTCGTGACAACGCGTTGTCCAAGGCGCGCTTCGAATTCCGCTGGGAAGACCAGTTCAACCTGGGCCTGGACCCGGACACCGCGCGCTCGTTCCACGACGAGACGTTGCCCAAGGAGTCGGCCAAGGTCGCGCACTTCTGCTCGATGTGCGGGCCGAAGTTCTGCTCGATGAAGATTACCCAGGAAGTGCGTGAGTATGCGGCCAAGATCGAGACCGTGGATGTGACGGTCGAGCAGGGCATGCGTGAGCAGGCCGAGCGGTTCCGCCAGGAAGGCAGCCAGTTGTACCAGAAGGTGTAAGTAGACCTTGGGGGCCGCATCGCGGCCCTTTCGCGACGCAAGGCCGCTCCCACAGGTCCTGTATATGGCTCACGTCATACGCGGAGCCTGTGGGAGCGGCCTTGTGTCGCGATACGAGGACGCAGTCCTCGCCAGCAACAACTCCAATACTCCGGCGAGCCCCCATGACAACACTCAGTCACTTCTCCCCCGACCATTGCGTCCCCACCCACCACCGGCAGTTCGGCGCCCGCGACCTGTTTGCGCTGTGGTTCTCCCTCGGCATCGGCCTGATGGTCCTGCAGGTCGGCGCCCTGCTTGCCCCGGGCCTGGGATTGGCCGGCTCGATCCTGGCGATCACGCTTGGCACGGCGGTGGGTGTGCTATTGCTCGCGGCGGCCGGCGTGATCGGCAGCGACACCGGCCTCTCGGCGATGGGCAGCCTGCGCCTGACCCTGGGTCGCCACGGCGCGCGCCTGCCGGCCTTGCTGAACCTCCTGCAACTGGTGGGCTGGGGCTCGTTCGAGATCATCGTCATGCGCGACGCCGCCAGCCTGCTGGGTGCCCGCGCCTTTGGCGAGGGCAGCGGCTGGAGCAGCCCGTTGCCGTGGACCCTGTGCTTCGGCGCCCTGGCCACCCTGCTGGCGGTCTGCGGGCCGCTGGCGTTCGTGCGCAAGGTCCTGCGCAAATGGGGCATCTGGCTGCTGCTGGGCGCTTGCAGCTGGCTGACCTGGAACCTGTTCGCCAAGGCCGACCTGGCCGAGTTGTGGCAGCGCCCGGGGGATGGTTCGCTGTCCCTGGCCCTGGGCTTCGACATCGTCATCGCCATGCCGCTGTCGTGGCTGCCGCTGATCGCCGACTATTCACGCTTCGGCCAGCGCGCCAGCCGAGTATTCGGCGGTACGGCGCTGGGCTTTTTCATCGGCAATGCCTGGCTGATGAGCCTGGGCGTGGCCTATACCCTGGCCTTCGCGCCGAGCGGTGAAGTGAATGCGTTGCTGCTGGCGCTGGCCGGCGCCGGGCTGGGCATTCCGCTGCTGCTGATCCTGCTGGACGAGTCGGAAAACGCCTTTGCCGACATTCACTCCGCAGCGGTTTCCACCGGGCTGTTGATCAAGCTCAAGGTCGAGCACCTGGCCTTGGCCATCGGCGTGTTGTGCACGCTGATCGCCCTGCTGGCACCGCTGGCCCAGTACCAGAACTTTCTGCTGCTGATCGGCTCGGTGTTCGCGCCGCTGTTCGGCGTGGTGCTGGTGGATCACTTCGTGGTCCGTCGCCGTCGCCTGCCGGTGCTGGTCGAGGGCTGGCACGGGCGGGCGCTGCTGGCCTGGGCAGTGGGGGTAGCGGCCTATCACCTGCTGGCCAGCCAGGCGCCGGAGCTTGGGGCGACCCTGCCGGCACTGCTGCTGGCAGGGGGGCTGCATCTGCTGCTATCGCTCAGCCGCGGCCGGGAAACAGCTCGGGCCTGATCACGCCGTTGAGGCGCGGGTAGGGGATCTTCAGTTCGACGTGGCCCATGGAGTACGGGGCGATGGCGTAGACCTCGTACTTGATCACCACCGCGCCGTAGGTCAGGGCGATGTGCGGCGACTGCTTGAACGGCCAGGTCTTGACGAACTCGGGATCCTTGTCCATGCCGGTGCTGATCAGCCAGGCGCGGTGGGACTCCTCGGCGGTCTTCCAGAAGGTCGCTTCCTGGCCGGGCACCAGCATGTCGTCCAGGGTCAGCACCTTGTCCAGCTTTCGCGAGTAGTTGATGAAGCCGCGCCCGGGCATGCCATGGGCGCCGCCGCTGTCCAGGTAGCTGGACAGCTCGACGATCACCAGCCCGTCATGCTGCTCGCGTACCTTGGCCTGCAGGTAGCTGCTGTTGCGCTTGTCGGCGCGGGCCAGGTACTGCTGTTCATAGGCTTGCAACGAGGCCGGCGGGGTGCCGCGCTGGTTGTCCTCGGTGAGCATCAGCAGGCGTTTCTCGACGAGGGCGTCGAGCTTGGGCAGGGCGGGGAAGTGCACCACGTCGATGTTGACCAGTGGGCAGTCGCTCTCGCTGCAGCCGGGCTTGACGTGTTCCCAAGCCTCGCGCTTGACCTCGAGCGGAGCGCGGTAATTGGGCGTGAACAGGCTCTGGCAGGCGCCGAGCGCCAGTGCCAGGACGGCCACGGAAGTCAGTTTGACAAGCGTCATGTTGCCTCTTTCACAACGGTGATGATCGGCCTTGGACCGCCTGCGCGGCCTTCAGTTCGCCACTAAGCTAACAGAGAGCGGCGCGCCTGTCCCGGCTGCCTGAACGGTCGCCAGAAAGGGGTGAAACCGGGCGGCGCGCAGAGTAGGATTGCGCGATGCGGTAACCGAGGTATCAAGGAGTTTGCATGACGGACACGTTGAATACAGTGCCCACCCAGGTCGAAATCACCCGGCGTGAGCAGTTGTTCAAGGGCTTCTATAAGCTCGACAAGCTGCACCTTCGCCACGAATTGTTCGCCGGCGGCATGAGTCGCGAGTTCACCCGCGAGTTGTTCGTGCGCCATGACGCCGTCTGTGTGCTGCCCTACGATCCGCAGCGCGACGAAGTGGTGCTGATCGAGCAGTTTCGAGTCGGCGCCGTGGGCAAGATCGATAATCCCTGGCTGATCGAGATGGTCGCCGGCCTGATCGACAAGGACGAGCAGCCGGAAGAGGTCGCTCATCGTGAAGCCGATGAAGAAGCTGGCCTGACCTTCAGCGCGCTGTGGCCGATGACCTGCTACTTCCCCTCGCCAGGCGGCAGCGACGAGTACGTCCACCTGTTCCTGGGCCGTTGCATCAGTGAAGGTGCCGGCGGCCTGCATGGCCTGGAGGAGGAGAGCGAGGATATCCGTGTTCGCGTGTGGGCGTTCGAGGACGCCCTGCAGGCGGTGCGCGACGGGCGTATCTGCAACGCCGCCACGATCATCGGCCTGCAATGGCTGGCACTCAACCGTGATGAAGTTCGAGGTATGTGGAAGTGAACCTGCTGCGTGAGCGCTATCGGGTCGACCTGGTCGGGCTGCAGTCGGCCTGCGAGGCCAACTATGCCCGCCTGATGCGTCTGCTGCCGGACATGCGCACCACGCAGAGCTCGCGGCGCATCGGCATGACCCAGGGCGACCAGATGCTCGGCGTGCTGGTGCTTGAAGTGCTGCTGGCCTGTCCCTATACCACGACCCTCAAGGTGCGCCAGGAGCACAGTCTGCCCTGGCTGCCGGTGCCCGAACTGGAAGTGCAGGTCTACCATGACGCGCGCATGGCCGAGGTGGTCAGCGCCGAGCATGCCCGCCGCCTGCGCAGCATCTACCCGTACCCCAACACGGCGATGCACCAGCCGGACGAGAAAGCCCAGCTCAATCTGTTTCTCGGCGAATGGTTGAGCCACTGCCTGGCCTGCGGCCACGAACTGGAAGCGGTGCGCTGAAATTGTGATGCGCGTCGGTTTCGAGTACTTGCTCGAAACCGATCCGCCGCCATAATCGGTGCTGAATCCGTTCGAGGAGACGGCCGTTGCCGCAACCACACCCACTTTCGTCACCCGTCCATGTGGTGCAACTGACCGATGCCCACCTGTTCGCCGACCCGGCGGGCACTTTGCTGGGCCTGAATACCCGCGCGAGCCTCGGGCATGTGATCGACCAGGTGCGTCGCGAGCAGCCGCGTATCGACCTGCTGCTGTGCACGGGCGACCTGTCGCAGGACGCCAGCGCCGCCTCCTACCAGGCCTTCAGCGAGCTGACCTCGAAGTTGGAGGCGCCAGCGCGTTGGCTGCCGGGTAACCATGACGAGGCCCAGGTAATGCAGGCCGTGGCGCCGGAGCTGGTGCAGGCGGTGACGGACATTGGTCAATGGCGCATTGTCATGCTCGATTCGGCAGTGGTCGGTGCCACCTTCGGCGTGTTGGCGGACGACCAGTTGGCCGTGCTGGATCAGGCGCTGAACAGTGCGGGCGAACGCCATTGCCTGGTGTGCTGCCATCACCAGCCGGTGGATATCGGTTGTGCGTGGATTGCGCCGATCGGGTTGCGAAACGCCGATGAACTGTTGCAGCGCCTGCGCGGTTATCCACAGGTGAGGGCGCTGCTGTGGGGGCATATCCATCAGGAATGGGACGAGGTGCGCGACGGCGTTCGTTTCCTTGCCACGCCTTCAACCTGCATCCAGTTCGCGCCGCGTAGCGAGGAATTCAAGGTGAGCGAGGAGCAGCCGGGCTATCGCTGGCTGCGGCTGCACGCCGACGGACGGTTGGAGACCGGGGTGGAGCGGGCGCGCGATTTCGAGGTGAAACTGGATTTCGACAGCCCGGGCTACTGAGTCGGGGGACCGCTTTGCGGTCCTTTCGCGACACAAGGCCGCTCCCACAGAGATCGTGCCCCCGGCTGTTTGAAGAATTTGCTGCGAAAATCCCCACGCTGCGCCAATGCCCTTTGAACACGCTACACTGCGCGTCTTTGCGTCCGGGGGGCAGCATGTCGGGTTCCATCCTCTATATCCATGGCTTCAACAGCTCGCCGCTGTCGAAGAAGGCGCGCCAGCTCGAGGCGGTGATGCAGCGGATCGGCCTGTCCGACCAGCTGCGTGTCCCGGCCCTGCATCACCACCCGCGCCAGGCCATCGCCCAGCTGGAGGCCGCCATCGATGAGCTCGGCGCCCCCTTGCTGGTCGGCAGCTCACTCGGCGGCTACTATGCCACCCATCTGGCCGAACGCCATGGCCTCAAGGCCTTGTTGGTCAACCCGGCGGTCGGCCCGCACCGCCTGTTCGACGGCTACCTGGGTACCCAGCGCAACCTTTATACCGACGAGGCCTGGGAGCTGACCCATGATCATGTGGCCGCCCTGGCCGAACTGGAAGTGCCGCCGCCGCAGGACGCCGCCCGCTATCAAGTGTGGTTGCAGACCGCCGATGAAACACTGGACTATCGCCACGCCGAGCACTATTACCGTGCTTGTGCCCTGCGTATCCAGGCCGGTGGCGACCACAGCTACCAGGGCTTCGCCGAGCAACTCCCGGCCCTGCTGGCGTTCGCCGGTATTGCCCGTGGGCAGTATGCGGCGCTGGATTTTTCTGTATTTTGACTTTTGCATTCACCTGACTGACGACGAGAACCCATGGCCAATCCCAGCGCTAGCGCCTATAACGCAGACGCCATCGAAGTCCTCTCGGGCCTTGACCCGGTCCGCAAGCGGCCGGGCATGTACACCGACACCAGCCGGCCCAACCACCTGGCCCAGGAAGTCATCGACAACAGCGTCGACGAAGCCCTGGCCGGCCACGCCCGCTCGGTGCAGGTGATCCTGCATGCCGACCACTCGCTGGAGGTCAGCGACGATGGCCGCGGCATGCCGGTGGACATCCATCCCGAGGAGGGCGTTTCCGGCGTCGAGCTGATCCTCACCAAGCTGCACGCCGGCGGCAAGTTTTCCAACAAGAACTACCAGTTCTCCGGCGGCCTGCACGGCGTCGGTATCTCGGTGGTCAACGCCCTGTCGAGCCAGGTGCGGGTGCGCGTCAAGCGCGACGGCAACGAATACCAGATGACCTTCGCCGACGGCTTCAAGGCCAGCGAGCTGGAAGTGGTCGGCACCGTCGGCAAGCGCAACACCGGCACCAGCGTGTACTTCACCCCCGACCCGAAGTACTTCGACTCGCCGAAATTCTCCATCAGCCGCCTCAAGCATGTGCTCAAGGCCAAGGCCGTGCTGTGCCCGGGGCTGTCCATCAGCTTCGAGGACAAGGGCACCGGCGAGAAGGTCGAATGGCACTACGAGGACGGCCTGCGTTCCTATCTGGTCGATTCGGTCAGCGAGTACCTGCGCCTGCCCGACGAGCCGTTCTGCGGCAGCCTGGCAGGTAACAAGGAGGCCGTGGACTGGGCCCTGCTGTGGCTGCCCGAAGGCGGCGACAGCATCCAGGAAAGCTACGTCAACCTGATCCCCACCGCTCAGGGCGGCACCCACGTCAACGGTCTGCGTCAGGGCCTGCTGGACGCCATGCGTGAATTCTGCGAGTTCCGCAACCTGCTGCCACGCGGGGTCAAGCTGGCGCCTGAGGACGTCTGGGAGCGCATCAGCTTCGTGCTGTCGATGAAGATGCAGGAGCCGCAGTTCTCCGGCCAGACCAAGGAGCGCCTGTCGTCCCGCGAGGCGGCGGCATTTGTCTCCGGCGTGGTCAAGGACGCCTTCAGCCTGTGGCTCAACGCCCATCCCGAACTGGGCATGCAGTTGGCCGAACTGGCCATCAGCAACGCCGGCCGTCGCCTGAAGGCAAGCAAGAAGGTCGAGCGCAAGCGCATCACCCAGGGCCCGGCGCTGCCCGGCAAGCTGGCCGACTGCGCAGGCCAGGATCCGATGCGCGCCGAGCTGTTCCTGGTCGAGGGTGACTCCGCCGGAGGTTCTGCCAAGCAGGCGCGGGACAAGGAATTCCAGGCGATCCTGCCGCTGCGCGGCAAGATCCTCAACACCTGGGAAGTCGATGGCGGCGAGGTCCTGGCCAGCCAGGAAGTGCACAACATCGCCGTGGCCATCGGTGTCGACCCGGGCGCCACCGACCTTTCGCAACTGCGCTACGGCAAGGTCTGCATTCTCGCCGACGCCGACTCCGACGGCCTGCACATCGCCACCCTGCTGTGCGCGCTGTTCGTCCAGCACTTCCGTCCGCTGGTCGAGGCCGGGCACGTCTACGTGGCCATGCCACCGCTGTACCGCATCGACCTGGGCAAGGAGATCTACTACGCCCTGGACGAAGCCGAGCGCGATGGTGTCCTGGACCGTCTGGTCGCCGAGAAGAAGCGTGGCAAGCCGCAAGTCACCCGATTCAAAGGCCTGGGCGAGATGAATCCGCCGCAGTTGCGCGAGACCACCATGGACCCGAACACCCGGCGCCTGGTCCAGCTCACGCTGAACGACGTGCAGGGCACCACCGAGATCATGGACATGCTGCTGGCCAAGAAGCGCGCCGGTGACCGCAAGAACTGGCTGGAAACCAAAGGCAACCTGGCCGAGGTCCTGGTTTGATTCGTCCGTTGCTCATGGCCTGCCTGGCGCTGTTCGCCCTGCAGGCCCAGGCCGGCGACTGGCCGCAGCTCAAGCTCAGCGGCGAGCACGTGGTCGATGGCATGCGCGGCGGCAACCTGTCGGGCCTGGCCTGGTGCCGGGGCGCATTGTGGGCGGTGTCCGACCGCGATGACGACCGTATCTACCGCCTGGACCAGGAGGGCGCGGCCTGGCAGGCCCAGCCGCTGACCTTCACCCCGCCACCGGCCCCCGATACCGGGTTGCCCTGGGGGTTGAAGTCGCGCAACTGGGCATCGTCGTTTATTCGTGGCGGCGCGCTGGATTTCGAAGGTATTACCTGCGACCAGGCAGGCAACCTGTTCATCGTCAGCGAGGCCCAGGCCGCGGTGCTGCAACTGCCCCTGGAAGGCGAGCCGAACTGGCTGAGAATCGACCAGGCCATGGTGCGCCAGGCGCGAGCCAGCGGCATGCTGCTGCATTTCAACGCCCTGTTCGAAGGGCTGGCGATCAACCCGGCGGGCGATCGCTTGTGGCTGGCCGCCGAGCGTGAGCGACGCGGGCTGCTCGCCGTGCAGCGCCAGCAGTCGGTATGGACCTGCGGGCGCGGTTGCGTGCTGCTCAGCGAAGCCGGCGTGGAAATGCAGCCGCCTCAGTTCCCCGAGGCACGCCCGGTTTCCCGCGACTTCGCCGACCTGGCCTGGTTCGAGGGCAAGTTGTTCACCCTCGAGCGCAACGCTTATCGCATCTGCCGACGCGACGCTGACAGTGGCACCGTGGAGCGCTGCTGGTCGTTCGCCGCGGACGCCCTGGTGGAATCGCGTCGCTATTCACAGCCCTATGGCCTGGCCGAGGCGCTGGTGATCGACAAGGACGGCGCCTGGATCGGCGTGGACAACAACGACCGGCCACGGGCGGACGGTGAAGCGCGGCCGGTCGTCTGGCGCTTCGGCGCGCCGGCCGGCGGCTGGAGTGCCAAGCCATGAGCCAGCCAGCGGGCAAGCGGGCGGGCAGGGTGCTGATGATCGTTGCCTGGGCGGCGGCGATGTTTTTGGCCACGCGCTTTTTCGGCCAATGGGAGGCGCGTCAGCAGAATCCCAACGCCGTGGTGCAGAGCGAGCAGGGCGACGGCTTCGTCGAAGTTCGCCTGCTGAGCAACGGCCAGGGCCATTTCGTCGCTGACGGCGTGATCAATGGCCAGGTGGTGCATTTCATGCTCGATACCGGCGCCACCGATGTGGCGATCCCCGAGGCGCTGGCCCGCGACCTGGCCCTGGCCCGTGGCGCCCCGGTGCAACTGAGTACCGCCAATGGCCGCACCGAAGGCTACCGCACCCGGCTCGACAGCCTGCAACTGGGCGACATCCACCTGCGCGACGTGCGCGCTTTGGTGGTGCCGGGCCTGGATGGCCAGGCCGTGTTGTTGGGCATGAGCGCCCTGAAACAACTTGAATTTACCCAGCGCGGCGGCACCATGCTGCTGCGCCAGAACCTGAAATGACGAGGCTCGCATGAGCGACTTACTGGACAGTCTCGAAGGCGTCGAACGCCGTTCCCTGGCCGACTTCACCGAACAGGCCTACCTCAACTACTCCATGTACGTGATCATGGACCGCGCCCTGCCGCACATCGGCGACGGCCTCAAGCCGGTCCAGCGCCGCATCGTCTATGCCATGAGCGAGCTGGGTCTGGACGCCGACTCCAAGCACAAGAAGTCGGCGCGTACCGTCGGCGACGTGCTCGGCAAGTTCCATCCCCACGGCGACTCGGCGTGCTACGAGGCCATGGTGCTGATGGCCCAGCCGTTCAGCTACCGCTACACCCTGGTCGACGGCCAGGGCAACTGGGGTGCGCCGGACGATCCGAAGTCGTTCGCCGCCATGCGTTACACCGAGGCGCGCCTGTCGCGCTATTCCGAAGTGCTGCTCAGCGAGCTGGGCCAGGGCACCGTCGACTGGGTGCCGAACTTCGACGGCACCCTGCAGGAGCCAGCGGTGCTGCCGGCGCGCCTGCCGAACATCCTGCTCAACGGTACCACCGGCATCGCCGTGGGCATGGCCACCGACGTGCCGCCGCACAACTTGCGGGAAGTGGCCAGCGCCTGCGTGCGCCTGCTCGACGAGCCCAAGGCCACCATCGAGCAGTTGTGCGAGCACATCCAGGGCCCGGACTACCCCACCGAGGCCGAGATCGTCACCCCGCGCGCCGATATCCTCAAGCTCTACGAGACCGGCAAGGGCTCGATCCGCATGCGCGCGGTGTACCGTGTCGAGGACGGCGACATCATCGTCACCGCGTTGCCGCATCAGGTCTCCGGGGCCAAGGTTCTGGAGCAGATCGCCGCGCAGATGCAGGCCAAGAAGCTGCCGATGGTCGCCGACCTGCGCGATGAGTCGGACCACGAGAACCCCTGCCGCATCGTCATCATCCCACGTTCGAACCGCGTCGATGCCGCCGAATTGATGCAGCACCTGTTCGCTACCACCGACCTCGAGAGTACCTACCGGGTCAACGTCAACATCATCGGCCTCGACGGCCGTCCGCAGCTGAAGAACCTGCGCGCGCTGCTGCTGGAGTGGCTGGAGTACCGGATCGGTACCGTCCGTCGCCGCCTGCAGCACCGCCTGGACAAGGTCGAGAAGCGCCTGCACCTGTTGGAAGGCCTGCTCACCGCGTTCCTCAACCTGGATGAAGTGATCCATATCATCCGTACCGAAGAGCACCCCAAGCAGGCACTGATCGCCCGTTTCGACCTGACCGAAATCCAGGCTGACTACATCCTCGAGACCCGCCTGCGCCAGCTGGCCCGTCTGGAAGAGATGAAGATCCGTGGCGAGCAGGACGAGCTGCTCAAGGAACAGAAGCGCCTGACCACCCTGCTGGGCAGCGATGCCAAGCTGCGCAAGCTGGTGCGCAGCGAGCTGATCGAAGACGCCGAGACCTATGGCGACGACCGTCGCTCGCCGATCGTCGAGCGTGCCGAGGCCAAGGCGCTCTCGGAAAACGAGCTGATGCCGACCGAACCGGTCACCGTGGTGCTGTCGGAGAAGGGCTGGGTGCGTTGCGCCAAGGGCCACGATATCGATGCCACCGGGCTTTCCTACAAGGCCGGTGACGGTTTCAAGGCCGCCGCCGCCGGACGCTCCAACCAATTCGCCGTGCTCATCGACTCCACCGGCCGCAGCTATTCGGTGGCGGCCCACAGCCTGCCATCGGCGCGCGGCCAGGGCGAGCCGCTGACCGGTCGTCTGACTCCACCGCCCGGCGCTACCTTCGAGTGCGTGCTGCTGCCGGAGGACGAGGCCCTGTACGTGGTGGCCTCCGACGCCGGCTACGGCTTCGTGGTCAAGGGTGAGGACCTGCAGGCCAAGAACAAGGCCGGCAAGGGCCTGCTCAGCCTGCCCAACGGCGCCAAGGTGATGACCCCGCGCCCGGTGGCCGACCGCGAGCAAGACTGGCTGGCCGCGGTAACCACCGAAGGCCGTCTGCTGGTATTCAAGGTCGCCGACCTGCCACAGTTGGGCAAGGGCAAGGGCAACAAGATCATCGGCGTTCCGGGCGACCGAGTAGCCAGTCGTGAAGAATTCGTCACTGACCTGGCAGTGATCAGTGAGGGGTCGACCCTTGTATTGCAAGCTGGCAAGCGTACCCTTTCTCTGAAACCAGATGATCTCGAGCACTACAAGGGTGAGCGTGGTCGCCGCGGTAGCAAATTGCCACGTGGTTTCCAGCGCGTGGATAGCTTGATGGTGGAAACCCCCGCCTGAGTGCATGGGCTGTCTGCTGCGGCGCTTTCGGCGCCGCTTCAGGCGGAAATGCTGGAGTCTGGCGGCTAATTCGCGGATGATAGGGCCCGCGTGGCGCCGGCGTGGCCGGGTGCCCGGATGAATCTACATGAGTATCACTGCGGTCAGTCTGGAGACGACCGCCTGGATGGGATGAATGAAATTTCTGCGCCTTCCATTTGCGTTGCTGGTGACCGGCTTGCTGGGCCTGAGCGGATGCAGCATGCATCAGCCGGTCGCCTTGTATCAGCTCGACAGCGGTGAACCCGGCCAGCCGACCCAGGCGGCGGGCATGGCGGTGGTGCTCGGCCCGGTATCGGTGGCCGACTACCTGCAACGTGAGACTTTTCTACAGCGGCAGGTCGATGGCAGTCTGACGGCAGCCACCGATGGCCGTTGGGCCGGCAGCCTTTCGTCGGATATCGACCAGTTGCTGGTGCGCCAGCTGGCCTGGCGCCTGGACAGCCAGCGCGTGGTGCTGGCGCCGGCGAGCGCCGGCTTCACGCCGGACGTGCAGGTGCTGCTGTCCATTACCCGCCTGGACTCGGGCAAGAACCAGCCCGCGATCCTGGACGCCCAGTGGCGTGTGCTGGACCGCCGTGGCCAGGTGCGTGACAACCGCATCGTCCACCTCGAGCAGCCCCATGCGGGCAGCGAGTCTGCGCAGGTCCAGGCTCAGGGGCAATTGTTGCAGAAGCTGGCCGAACAGCTGAGCACCGCCGTTAAACCACTGGCCAACCAGCCGGCCATCGCCGAGGAGACGCCACGCAAGCCGGCGGCGCCGGTGCAGGTGAAGAAAGAGCCTGAGAAACCGAAGATTCCGATGGCCTCGCCGATTCGTACCGATATGGAAGTGTTCCGCTTCTGATATCCGCAGCCACAAAAAAGCCCGCAGCGATGCGGGCTTTTTTGTGTCTTTGGTCGGGAGGCTTTATCAGATCTGCGTGGGAGCGGGCTTGTCCCGCGATAGGGCTTGCCAGGGCAGCAACATTGCCTGCCCCGACGCTATCGCGGGGCAAGCCCGCTCCCACGCAAGTCCTAGATGAGCGGTGGCGCTCAGGCGCGGCGCTCGTGCATCCGTGCCAGCTGGCGTTCCAGCATCGACGGGTAAGGCTCCATCAGGCGTTCTACACAGCACGCGCCTTCCGGGCTGGCAATCGGCCGAATACGCGCACGCTGGCGCACCAGGGCGTCATCGCTGATGCGGCGCTCCACCAGCAGCAGGTTGCGGCTGTGCTGCGACAGGGCCAGGGCGTCCTGGGCCTGTTCGGTCATTAGCAGGTCGACCTGATCCAGGCCTTGCAGGTCGTCAGCCAGCACCAGGCCCAGTTGCAGCTGCAGGGTGATGCCGCTGTCGGCCACCTCGATCTGCAGGGCGTGGCCCAGGGCGCGCAGCAGCTCGCCGCAGCAGATGGCATTGGTCAGGTAGTCCTCGCCGCTGTCGCGGCTGTGGAACAACAGCAGGGTGCTGCCGTCGTTCAGGGTGTGGACTTCGCCTTCGTACAGCGATGCAGCCTGCTCCAAACAGTCGCGGTAGCGCTCCAGCAGCTCGGTCAGGCGGGTGCGTGGCAGGCGACGCAGTTGCTCCTGGGAGCCCAACTGCACGGCCAGCACGGCACTGAACTGCGGCTCGTCGGACTCGACGATGACAGGCTTGGCCGGAGCGCTTTGCTCATCCATCAGGTCGGCGAAGGCGTCGTCGTCCTCGTCGTGCCCGGCAGTCTGTACCATCGCCTTTGCCCGTGGGGCGACCTTGGCAACTGGCGCGTCGTCGAAATCGTCTTCCTCGTCCTCTTCTTCAGGCTCAGGTGGCGGCGGTGGGGCGAGGCGCGCGTGCAGTTGGCGCGCCAGATCGCCGATTTCGTCCTGGCGGTCGATGCCCGGCGTGTAAGGGTGCGGGTCACGCAACCACACGCGCAACTGCAGCAGCGGCGTCGAGATAAAGCGGCCAAGGCGCAGGCTGAGGGTCAGGGCAAGGGCCAGCAAGATCGCGGCGAGGATACCCATGCTCTGCAAGCTGATCAGCATCGGTTGCTGGAACTGGTTCATGTCCAGGCTGATGCGCAACTGGCCGGCGGTCACGTCCTGGAAGGTGATCTTGGTCTGGTAGACCCCTTCGGTTTCGCCCAGCAGGCTGTTGCGCGGGCGCTGGCCGGCCTCGGCGAGGATGCGGTTGTCCACGCTGTAGATGGCCGCATGGGCCACCAGCGGGTTCTTCACCAGGTTGCCCAGCAGCACGTTGAGGCTGAGGATGTCGTTGGACACCAGCAGCTCGGTGGCCGAGGTGGCGGTCTGGGTGGTCAGGCTCTGGCCGACGGCATCGGCCTGCTCGTGCATGGCCTGCTTGAACTGCAGGCCCATCACGCAGGCATAGATCACCAGGGCCAGGGCCACCAGGAAAATGTTGTGGCTGGCAATGCGCAGGGCCAATGGAATTCGGCGCTGGCTCAGGGCTCGGTAGATCATCAGGAAGAAGTTGTCGGGTTTTACGGGCGTGGGCCGGTTCACAGAGCGCGGCTCTTTATGGCGAGAAAGTTGCTGCGCAGTATAGCGACACGCGTTTTGTCGGCAAAGTATCGTTGGCGCCCGGCGGTCATGGAAAATCGGTAGAATGCGCATTTTTCATCGAGTTGGAGCCCCGGTCTTGCGCGAAATCGTCCTGATCAACATCACTGGTGAAGACCGTCCGGGTCTCACTGCGGCCATCACCGGCGTCCTGCTCCAGGGCGGTGTGAGTATTCTCGACATCGGCCTCGCTGTCATGCACGGCACGCTGTCGTTCGGCATCCTGGTCGACATCCCCGATAACGAAGTGGCCACGGCGCTGCTGCAGAGCGTGCAGTCCAAGGCTCACGAACTGAACTTGCAGGCCCGCTACACCCCCATTTCCGAGGCCGACTACCAGCACTGGGCCGACAGCCAGGGTGAGGCCCGCCACATCGTTACCCTGCTCAGCCGCCGGATCACCCCGCAGCAGTTGCAGCGCGTCAGCGCCATCATCAGCGAGCACGACCTGACCATCGAGCGCATCGAACGGCTGTCCGCCCGCGTGGCGCTGGACGCCCAGATCGACAAGGGCAAGGCCGCGCTGGAAATCTCGGTGCGTGGCGAGCCGAACGACGGCCAGGCCCTGCGTGCGGCGTTCTTCGCGCTGTCCGAAGAGCTGAGCATCGACATCGCCTTCCAGAAAGACGACCTGTTCCGCCGCAACCGCCGTCTGGCGGTGTTCGATATGGACTCGACCTTGATCGAGGCCGAAGTCATCGACGAGCTGGCCAAGGCCGCCGGCGTCGGCGAACAGGTCGCGGCGATCACCGAGCGTGCCATGCGTGGCGAACTGGATTTTCGCGCCAGCTTCAAGGAGCGCATGGCCTTGCTCAAGGGGCTGGACGTGAGCGTGCTCGACCAGATCGGTGCTTCGCTGCGCCTGACCGAGGGCGCCGAGCACCTGTTTGCCGAACTCAAGCGCCTGGGCTACAAGACCGCCATCCTCTCCGGCGGTTTCACCTACTTTGCCAAGCAGGTACAGGCGCGCCTGGGCATCGACTACGTATTCGCCAACGAACTGGAGGTGGTCGACGGCAAGGTGACCGGGGTGGCCGTCGAACCGATCGTCGATGCCCAGCGCAAGGCCGACCTGCTGTTGCAACTGGCCAGTCAGGAGGGCCTGCAGCTCGAGCAGACCATCGCCGTTGGTGATGGGGCCAACGACCTGCCGATGCTGTCCCAGGCCGGCCTGGGCGTGGCCTTCCGCGCCAAGCCGCTGGTGCGCCAGTCGGCCAAGCAGGCCATCTCGACGCTGGGCCTGGATGGCGTGCTGTACCTGCTGGGCGTGCGTGATCGCGAAGCGCGCGGTTGATCTTGAGCCCAAGGAGGGCGAAGCCCTCCCAGCAATCCCAAGGCAAAAAAAGGCCCTGCATGACTTGAATCATGCAGGGCCTTTTGCTTACCGGATAGTCAGGCCTGGGTCGGCTGCGCCAGCAGCTCGCCCATGCGCACCGCGGAGCCGGCACCCAGGCTCTCTGCCCACTTCACCTGCTCCGGCCCGAACAGCACGATGGCGGTGGAGCCCAGCTTGAAGCGGCCCAGTTCTGCGCCCTTTTCCAGGTGGATCGGCGCACGGCTGGCCTCGTCGTAGCGGAAGGTCTTCAGCTCGCGCTTCGGTGGCGTGACCAGGCCGGCCCAGACGGTCTCGATCGAGGCGACGATCATCGCGCCGACCAGCACCACGGCCATCGGCCCACGCTCGGTGTCGAACAGGCAGACCACGCGCTCGTTGCGGGCGAACAGTTCAGGTACGTTTTCCGCGGTGGTCTGGTTGACCGAGAACAGCCGACCCGGCACATAGACCATTTCGCGCAGGGTACCGGCCAGCGGCATGTGCACGCGGTGGTAGTCCTTGGGCGACAGGTAGATGGTGGCGAATTCACCGCCCATGAACGGTGCGGCCAGGGCCGGATCGCCGCCCAGCAGCTCCAGGGCGCTGTAGCCGTGGCCCTTGGCCTGGAAGATGCGGCCGTGCTCGATCGGGCCGAGCTGGCTGACGGCGCCATCGGCTGGGCAGAGGATCGCGCCGGGGGTTTCGTCCAGCGGGCGGGCTCCCGGCTTGAGGGCGCGGGTGAAGAAGGCGTTGAAGTGCTCGTAGGCACTGAGATCTTCGACCAGCGCCTCGGACATGTTCACCTGGTAGCGCTTGGCAAACCAGGCGGTGAAGGCGTTCTTGAACCAGCGTGCGCGGCACTCGGCGACGCAGCCGGCCAGCCGCGACAGCAGGTGGTGCGGCAGCAGGTACTGGCTGATGATGAACAAGCGGGATTTCATTGAGCGTCCTTAAACTTCGACGGGCGTGTCGGGGTGATTGCCCCATTCGCCCCAGGAACCGGCATAGCCCTTCACCCGTGGATAGCCGAGGGCCTTGGCCACGAGGTAGGTGAAGCCGGAGCGGTGGTGGGTCTGGCAGTGGGTAATCACTTCCTTGTCGGGGGTGATGCCCAGGTTTTGCAGAACGTCGGCGATGTCCTTGCGGATGCGCAGGTGGTTGTTCAGGTCCATGCCGGCGGTCCACTCGAAGTTGATCGCGCCGGGAATGTGCCCGCCCTTGGCCGCCAGCACCTTCTCGCCGCTGAATTCCAGTGGCCCGCGTGCGTCCCAGATGACCAGGTCGGCGGCGCCCAGGCGGCTTTGCAGGTATTCGCGGGTAGCGGTGGGTTCGCCATGCAGGTGCAGGCTCACCGGGCCGCCGGCGACTTCGGGCGTTTCGGTGGACAGCTTGTCCGCCGGCCAAGCCTGGATGCCGCCATTGAGGTAGTGGTATCCCTTGTGGCCGATGACGTCGAGCAGCCAGATGAAGCGCCCGGCCCAGCCGCCGCCCTCGTCGTCGTAGACCACATACACTGCATCGTCGCGGTGGCCGAGTTCACCGAACAGTTTCTCCAGGTCGGCACGGGCCGGCAGCAGGCCGGGTGCCGGGGGCTGGCCCAACTGGGTGCGTTTCGGGTCGACGAAGCGGGCTCCGGGGATGTGCCCGCTGCCATAGCGGTTGGCGCTGGTCAGGTCGACCAGGATCAGCCGCGGCGAATCCAGGCGCGGCAGCAGGTCCTCGGCTTCGATCACCAGGGATAGGCCGGAAAAGTCAGTCATCCACGTTCTCCAGGGTGGAAAGAGGGGCGATTGTAGCGCAAGGGTCAGGCATTGCGGGTGGCAAACACGGCCAGGGCGCGCTCCACGCATTGCGCGGTCTTGCCGAACGCCTGCACGCTGACGTCGGCCAACGGCTTGCCGTCCTGGTCGGCCACCGCCAGCATCAGTACCTGGTCGCCCACCGCCAGCGAGCGCAGCAGCAAGTGCTCGCCGCGGAAGAAAGCGCGCAGCGGTGCCGGCAGCAGGGCACTGAACTGGGCATGGTTTTCGGGTGTCAGGCGTAGTTGCCCGGCTTTTGCCATCAACTTTTGCAACAATTTGTTCTGCACGACGGGCAGCGCCATGGCGGCGGCCTCGCGTGGCAGGCCGGCGGTCTGCTGCACGCGCAGGTAATCGGTGGTCTTGTCCAGGCTCAGCAGCATGATGCGTTGCATGCCGCAGGCCAGCAGGGCGTCGCGGGCCTGGGTGGCCAGGTGCACGGCATTGCTGAACGGGCTGGGCTGGGCCAACAGTTCCTGGCACAGCGCGCGCCAGCGGCCAAGATCCTCGGTGCTGGGTGGCGGCGGAGTAAGCATGTCCGGGTGCGGTCTGCGCTGGTGCCAGGGCCAGATCAGCGCCTCGGCCGGGTGGAACAGCGCATCACGGGCGTGATGACGGGCACTGGCCGCGGCTTGTTGGTGAACCTGCTGCTGGACATCGTCCAGGGTGGTCTGCAGGTATAGCGCGGTGAGCAGTTGCCAGCGCAGCAGGTGCGGGTTGTCCCAGCCTACCTGGGCGGCCAGGGCGAGGCCGTTGGCCAGCAGCACGGTGTTGGGTGGCTGGTTGAACCAGCGACGCAGCGCTGGCTCGTCGTCCAGGCGCTGCTGCTGGACCAGCGGGTCCTGTTCGCGGGCGATGTTCAGCACCTGAGCCAGTTGCTCGCGCTCGTCCATCAGCAGGCGATAGCCCTGGGTCACCCACTCGGGCAGGCGCCAATGCTCGGCCATGGCCTGGCATAGTTGCATGAGGCGCACGCCGAACAGTTCCCGTTCGACCTCGGCGGCGTCCTCGCTCTTGTGGATGACCCGCAGTTCCCAGTTATCCAGCAATTTGGGGTAAGCCAGGGCCAGCGGCCACAGCGGCGAGAGGAACAGCAGGCTGCCCCAGTGGATTTCCTGCCACAGCCGCGCCAGCCGGCTGGCGAACAGGCCGTTGGCCTGTTGGGTGGCGTGTTGGCTGATCAACAGGAACTGGCGCAGCACCGGCGGGATCTCGTCGGCCGGTATCGACGGCAGCCGCGCCAGCAACTGGCTGGTGCGGGCCAGCCCCAGCCGATTGAGGGCGATTTCCAGGCTTTCGGCAGGCTCCGCCAGGCTGGCGTTGGCTGGGTGATTGGCCTCGCGCAGCACGCAGAGCACCAACGCGGGGCTGTCCTGCATCAGTTCGGCGATGTCGCGCAGGGAGCGGCGGCTGTCGTTGATGGCCTGTAGAACGCGGTCGTGGCTGTCTTTCGGCACGGGTACTCGAATCCCGTCGAGCAGCTTTACCCAGGCCTCTAGACTCGACGGAACCTGACTTGGCACCTTGGTTTCAATTGGCATATTGACATCAGTCCGAACTGGCTTTTCGCAATGAGTGGCTATAGTCTGGCGCAGTTCTGCCGATAAGTAGAAGAAGAGTTTTCAAGCTTCCGTTCCCTACCCTGACCACGACAGCAAGTGCTTCCAACTTATGGCTAAAATTATCGGCATCATCGTCGTATTCGCGAGCGTGCTCGGCGGCTACGTGCTTTCCCACGGCAAGATCGCGGCACTGATCCAGCCGTTCGAAGTGCTGATCATCGGCGGCGCGGCCTTTGGTGCGTTCCTCCAGGCCAACCCTGGTTACATGACCATGCATGTAATCAAGAAGTCGCTGAAGATGTTCGGCACCCGCTTCACCCACACCTTCTACCTCGAAGTGCTGGGCCTGGTGTACGAGATCCTCAACAAGAGCCGTCGTGAAGGCATGATGGCCATCGAGGGGGACATCGAGGACGCCGCGGCCAGCCCGATCTTTGCCAAGTACCCGGCCGTGCTGGGCGATGAGCGCATGACCGCGTTCATCTGCGACTACCTGCGGATCATGTCCACAGGCAACATGGCGCCCCATGAGCTCGAAGGCCTGTTCGACATGGAGCTGCTGAGCATGAAGGAAGAGCTGGAGCACCCGTCCCACGCGGTGACCGGCATCGCCGACGGCATGCCCGGCTTCGGTATCGTCGCGGCGGTACTGGGTATCGTGGTGACCATGGCCTCGTTGGGCGATGGCGACCAGAAGTCCATCGGCCTGCACGTGGGCGCGGCGCTGGTCGGTACCTTCTTCGGTATTCTCGCTGCCTACGGCTTCTTCGGCCCGCTGGCCAACGCCCTGCGCCACGATGCGAAAGAGGAACTGAACGTCTACGAGGCGATCAAGGCCTCGCTGGTGGCCTCGGCCTCCGGCATGCCGCCGTCGCTGGCGGTCGAGTTCGGTCGCAAGGTGCTGTACCCGGCGCACCGCCCGAGCTTCGCCGAGCTGGAACAAGCGGTACGCGGTCGCTAAGCCATGGAGAACAATCAGCCCATCATCGTCAAGCGCGTCAAGCGCTTTGGCGACGGCCATCACGGCGGCGCCTGGAAAATCGCCTTCGCCGACTTCGCCACGGCGATGATGGCGTTCTTCCTGGTGCTCTGGCTGCTGTCGACGGCCACGCCCGAGCAGAAGATCGCCATCGCCGGCTACTTCAAGGATCCGATCGGCTTCTCCGAGAGCGGCACGCCCTACATCATCGACCTGGGCGGTTCGCCGCAACTGGCGCCGGAAAAGACCATCAACCCGGAAGTGAAGTCCGAACCGACGCCCGACACCAGCCTGCAGCTGGACAAGGACAAGGTCGAGACCATGGCCGAGCAGGTCGAGCGCGAGCGCCTCGAGCTTTTGCTGCAGGAGTTGCAGAACAAGGTCGAGGAAAACCCGCAACTGCAGAAGTTCAAGGACCAGATCCTGTTCGAGATCACCCAGGATGGTCTGCGCATCCAGATCATGGATGCCGAGAACCGGCCAATGTTCGACCTGGGGAGTGCACGACTGCAGCCCTATTTCGAAGATATTCTGTTGGCCATGGCCGACACCATCAAGGCGGTCCCGAACAAGATCAGCATCAGTGGCCATACCGATGCCAAGCCGTATTCCGGTACCGGCGATTTCGGTAACTGGGAGCTTTCGGCCAACCGCGCCAACGCGGCGCGTCGTGCATTGGTCGCCGGTGGCTATCCGGACGAGCAGGTGGCCCGTGTGGTCGGTTATGCATCGTCGTCGCTGTTCGACCGTGCCAACCCGTTTAACCCGGTCAACCGCCGTATCGACATCATCGTCCTGACCAAGAAGGCGCAACGCGATATCGAAGGTGAGCAGGGCAAGCCGGACGCAGCGCCACCTGCCGCTGAAGCACCGCCTGCGGGCGCTGCGCCAGGTGCGGCCGCGACACCGGGCGATACGCCGATGCAGCCGCGCGAGCTGCGCCAGAAGCTGAACATCTTCGAGGATGGCGTGTTGAAGATGGATGAGGCCAAAGACCAGTAATTGACAGGGGCCGCTTTGCGGCCCCGATGCATTCAGAACCCCCGCCTGATCTTGGCCTTGAGATCGGCATGGAAGAAATCTGCATTGTCCCTGTCCGACACTACGCCGTCCCCGGCCGGTGAGGCCATGGCCCGGCCAAAGGTCTGCTCGTCATGATAGGCGCGCACGAACAGGTCTATATGCGCTCGTTCCCGCATTACTGGCCACTTGCGCAGGCCCTGCGGCAGTTCAGTCGAGTCAGGGTGGTAGAAAGTCACCCGCCGATCCGCCATGGCCGCTGCGCCCAGTAACCAGGCCGTCCACAAGTCTTCGGTATAGGCCTCGCAGAGCACTCCGATCCAGTGAGTGGCATCGGCCATGTGTTGGCAAAAGCTGCCATGCAGGTCGTCGTGGGTCTGTCCTTCACTGTCGAAGGGGACGAGTTGGGTGGGAATGCCTTCTAGTAGCAGGCGCTCGTTCAAGATGAAGGCATCGAGCCGTTCGTTCTGGTGGTAACTGATGAATACCGGCATCTGTGCTGCCCTCCCTGATCAATGCCGACGACAAAGTCATGACCATCAGGGAAAACCGTGGGAGGGACAATAGGAGACCGCGAAACCGGAGCGGTCCTACCTGTTCCGGTAAAATTTCCTACGATGCTGGCGTGCTTGCCGTCACTTCAATAGGTGTCTTCCGGCAAACTGGCGATGATCGAGCGGTAGCTGTTCATTCGCTGTTGCGTGACGCTGCCGTCTTCCAGGGCCTTGAGCAGCGCACAGCCAGGCTCGCGGTCATGCTTGCAGTCGCGGAAGCGGCAGTTGCCGATCAGTTCGCGGAATTCGATGAATCCATCCTCGACATCATCACGGCTGACATGGCCCAGGCCGAATTCGCGGATGCCCGGCGAGTCGATCAGGTCACCGCCATTGGGGAAGTGGTAGAGGCGCGCGGTGGTAGTGGTGTGAGTGCCCTGGCCGGACCATTCCGATAGGTCGCCGACACGGGTGCCTGCATCAGGCAGCAGGCTGTTGACCAGCGAGGACTTGCCCACGCCCGACTGTCCGACGAACACGCTGATATGACCATCGAGCGTCTGCTGCAAGCGCTGCATGCCATCGCCCTGGTGCGCCGAGACTTCCAGCAGCGGGTAGCCCAGGCCGCGGTAGACCTCGAGCATGGCATTGAGAGTCGGGGCGTTCTCGTCGTTGATCAGGTCGGCCTTGTTCAGCAGTAGCAGTGGGTGGATGCCGGCATGCTCGGCGGCGACCAGGTACCGGTCGATCAGGTTTGGGTGCGGTTCGGGCGCAGGGGCGAAGACAATGACGATCAGGTCGACGTTGGCTGCCACCGGCTTGAGCTGGCCATGATTGTTTGGCCGGCACAGCTCGGTGCTGCGCGGCATCTGCGCGACGATCACGCCGATGCCCTGGTTGCCCGCGCGCCAGACCACACGGTCGCCGGTGACCAGCGCCGGCAGATTGGCCCGCAGGTGGCAACGGAAGACCTGGCCGGCGGCCTCGCCGTCCTGGGCCTCGACCTCGACCTGCACACCGAAGTGGGCGATCACCAGGCCCAGTTGTTCCGGCCCTAGATCGCCACCCTCCAGTTCCTGCAGCACGTGCTGCTCGCGTTTGGCGGCGCGGGCGGCGCGCTCGCCCTGGATCTTTTCGATGCGCCAGTTCTGGCGGCGATTGAGCTGGCGTTTGGCCATGAGGGTTCCGTGTCGGCGGGGCAGAAAGAAAACGGCGGGCAGTTTAGCACGGCACGCCCACGAGCCGCCCCGCTAGGCTAATATGACGGGCTATTCGAGGAGCCTTTTCATGCAGAACCCACAGAATCTGATCTGGATCGATCTGGAGATGACCGGCCTGGATCCGGACAACGACGTCATCATCGAGATGGCCACCATCGTCACCGACAGCGAGCTGAACACCCTGGCCGAAGGCCCGGTGATCGCCATTCACCACAGTGATGAGGTGTTGGCGCGCATGGACGAGTGGAACACCCGCACCCACGGCGCCTCGGGCCTGACCCAGCGCGTGCGGGAGAGCAAGGTGAGCATGGCCGAGGCCGAGGCGCAGACCATCGCTTTCCTCGAACAGTGGGTGCCGAAGGGCAAGTCGCCGATCTGTGGCAACAGTATCTGCCAGGACCGTCGTTTCCTGTATCGCCACATGCGCGAGCTGGAAAACTACTTCCACTATCGCAACCTCGATGTGTCCACGCTCAAGGAGCTGGCCGCGCGCTGGGCGCCGGAAGTGCGTGACAGCTTCAAGAAGGGCAGCACCCACCTGGCGCTGGACGATATTCGCGAGTCGATTGGCGAGCTGCGCCACTATCGCGAGCACTTCATCAAGGTCTGACCTTGTCGTGCGCCGACGATCGTCGGCGCGCCCCCTTTTGGTGCCCCGCGCGACTGGGTAGACTGCGCGCCTTTCCCGCACGGACCTGCACCATGTTGCTGATGCTCTACCTCATCGCGATCACCGCCGAAGCCATGACCGGCGCCCTGTCCGCCGGCCGCCGCGGCATGGACTGGTTCGGCGTGGTGCTGATCGCCTGCGTCACCGCGCTCGGTGGTGGCTCGGTGCGTGACGTGCTGCTTGGGCACTACCCGCTGACCTGGGTGAAGCACCCGGAGTACCTGGTGCTGACCAGCTTCGCGGCGCTGCTGACGATTTTCATCGCGCCCTTGATGCGTCACCTGCGGTCGCTGTTCCTGGTGCTCGACGCGCTGGGGTTGGTGGCGTTTACCCTGATCGGCTGCATGACCGCGCTGGAGATGGGGCAGGGGTTCCTGGTTGCTTCGATCAGCGGGGTGATTACCGGGGTGTTTGGCGGCATCCTGCGGGATATCTTCTGCAACGATATTCCGCTGGTGTTTCGGCGTGAGCTCTATGCCAGTGTGTCGTTCGCGGCGGCTTGGTTCTACCTGGGGTGCGTTTACTTCAAGGTGCCGGCGGAGCAGGCCATGTTGCTGACATTGTTTGGTGGTTTTCTGGTGCGGTTGTTGGCGATTCGGTTTCATTGGGAGATGCCGAAGTTTCATTACAACGATCAACAGTAAATTAGCGCTGCGCTTTGAGGGGTTCAATTATCCCTGTGGGAGCCGGCTAGTCGCCGAGAGCCTATAACTTAGCTACACTGCCAGTGGTCCAATAGTTGGTTCATGTCTGTTGATCTTGATCTTGATCTTGCTTCTAAGCGCGCGATAGTTCAGGCAACGCCAATTGCGACTTCAGGAGGCCGAGCGGAGTTCTTGCGGAGGGAGGTGACGGGCATGGATGCCCGTCAAGCGCTGCGCCCCAGGATGGGGCGTTCAG